>JBKPPX010000316.1:0-5435 GCA_046733815.1 Thermoproteota archaeon
CACCCCACGTCTGTCGTCGGCAGCGTCAGATGTGTATAAGAGACAGATGTACATCTATTAGGATAAAGGTTGAACAAATTCAAATTAAATAAAGCATTGATTAATAATTCCAAGATTGACCTCAATCATTTAGAAATTGGCGACGTAAATTAATGTTCTTAGCCAATAGCGATTTTTTTGCAAACCTTACTGAATTACTTTTTGGCTTTTTTGGCTTTTACTAGTTGATTTTATCAAATAAGCCAGTAAGACTATTAAGAGTATTTCGGTTATTATAGTTATTATGCCATTAGGTTCTAGTTCCTTTATTGGAGCTGATTCACTAGAAAATGGTGGCGTAACTAATCTTACCAATACAAATATGCCAATTAATAGACTATTTCCGACAATTCCAAAATAATATAATATTGGCCTATTGATTGAATATAATCTCTTACTAACAATAATGACTATGCCGAAAATTACCTGAGCAATTCCACTAATCAAGAAAAATATTCCCCAGATGATTGATTCTTCCATATGTTCTTGTATCAGCAATAGATGAATAATACCAGCTGACATAGATAATATTGCTATTGAAATATTTGTAATCCTTATGCTTGTATTTTTGGAATAATTAGACGTGTAGCTTAAGGTAGATACAAGTCCTAAAGTTATGCCTAATACAAATATTCCTATCCATTCAGTTAAAGGGGAAATAATATTATCTTCTTTCATAGTATTCATATTAGTACTAATATTCTTATTCTCATCCTGACTTTGAGCAAAGGCATTATGATTAACACTAAAAGTAGTAATGACAATATTAGAAACGAGAAATGCTGGGACTTGTGGTAGTAACAATACCATCGGTAGTAGTAATACTAGGAATTTCACCTTATGTTAATTCTGAGAAGTCTTAATTAATTAAGCTAGATTAACATAGTTAATCATGGCTTATATTGTAAGATTGCTATGGTGATAAATTACTATGATAATGAAAGAACGACTAATGGTTCAAATGCTTATAAGTTATGAATAATATGCCATGTAAAAACATATGTTTGAGATACAGGGCAACGAAAGAGCGTAGGGGTAGTTATTATTCTAAGGGCAACAAGCGCTGCCAGATATGCGATGTATTTATTAAGTGGAATGGTATAAAATGCCCTTGCTGTAGAAGTGTTCTGAGAACAAAACCACGGAATATAATAAACAATGACTAATTATAACGTGGAGTTAGCTTAATAGATTTACATCTAGTGCATATAGATAGAAATATTTTATCTTATAAAAATTGGATGGGATGAAAATTATATTGCCTTTTCTTCTTTCAATCTTTCCACCTTTACATCATCTTCTCTTTTCTTTAGTTTCTTGATCGCCGGATGATAAGTCTCTTTTACTGTCTTTCTTTTGGATTGGCATCATTGATTAATAACATTATTAATAAGTATTTAGGCACTTCTAAGACTCTATTATGTGCATGATTTACAAAAGTAATTTGGTGATATAATATTTTATTATACATAATTAATCCAGACTTAGGTATTTATAGAGAGACAGAAGGTCCATAATGGTTGTCAAGTAACTATATTGTCTGGTTCTCAAGTATCCTATCGAGATAGAATATACATTGTTAAAGATATAATCCTAAAGCTACTAGAATATGGTGAACTAAACCAGACAGCATTAGTAAGCTTTTGTGGCTTGAATTTAAAAAAACACAAACCAATCCTTGATGATTTGGAGTCAAATGGATTAATAAGTAAAGATGAAACGCAATTTGGAAAGAGAACTATTACAATTTACAAGCCTACAGAGACAGGAGTGGAATTTTGTAGAAGTATTTTAGATCCATATGAGAAAATGTTTCCTAGAAGAAGGACTACTGATGGTAGTGAAGATGAGGAGGAGGAGGAGAAGTAGGAGAATAGATGAGGATATTGATGAATGTGGTGGTGGTGGTGGTACTTGTTGTGATGATGATGAGGAGGATGGTGATAATGGTGATGATGATTAGAAGTGAAGATGGCCTTAGCAGCAGCAACAACAACAACAACAACAATAATATGAATATTAATAATAATAATAAATATAATGAATATAATAATTAATAATAATATTAACTAACAGAGTCGTTCTTGAAATCTTGCTGCTGCAGATTATTGTTAATATTATTACTATTAGTACTATTGGTATTATTATCTAGACCATATTTTGATGCAATCATTTTATCTATTTTCTGTTTTTCCTCAATATACTCCTTATATCTATTGTTCCAAGAACTTAGAGAACGATATTGTCTTATTCCTGTTATAAGCCATATTGAAGAGATCAGAATAACTGCACTCAATAACACACAAAGTACAAGTCCAAACTCATTTTCTATTTCAAGGATAGCAAAGAACGATGGATGCAATATAAGATATATCGAAAGTATAATTGCAAGAGGTGAGAGAAGTAAAGCGGAGATAGAAACACCAAAAAGAGTTCTTCTGATTTGATTTATTTGTTCTATGAAATCGTCGAGTAAACTCAGGATATCACTCCGCGATGTATTCAATTTCTCTTTTTTATTATCAGTATCATCATCATCATTATCATTATCATAGTCCATAAGATTTCCCTTTTTTTATAATATTATCATGATTATCCTCATTATTATTATCATCATCATCATTATTATTATTATGACAGCTCATATTTTCATATATAATACCGTCATGTAAGTCATATAGGTAAAATATATAGTTTATATATACATATTTTATATATACATATTTTATATATACATATTTTATATATACATATATACACTTATACACATACACTTGTACATACACACAAATATACCTATACATAGATCTAATCTGCTTGTACTACTATGGTACCTCTCATCTCAGGGTGTATTGTACAATAATATTGGAATGTTCCTTCCTTATCTGCAATAAATGTAACTGTTTGAGTTTGAAAGTACCCCAAATCTTTTGTATGCACATTGAATTCATCTATGTTAAAGTTATGCTTTGAATGAGTCTGATAGTCTTCATTTATCATATGGATAGATTCTAAACTACCTTTCTTCAAAGTATAGGTTGGATCAGTACTCGAGCCACTACTACCCCCACCACTGCGAAGACCTTTTACAGCACCACTAGATTGACTTACAAAAATATAACCTGTCTGTGGCGAATGTACTGCCTTGATAAAGCTATTTCGAGGTGGAGAGAGAACTGGTGACTTACCATTTACTGGAATAAGTGAATTTATTCCAAAGTAAGCTATTATTGAAATAACTGCTACTGCAATAACAATTCCAATGATAACTTCCTTAGAAAATATATTCTTATTATTACTATCTTTATTTTTACTCTTAAAATTCTTATTTTTCTGATTTGCTGTTTTCGTCGTATTAAAAAATAAAAATATGTCCTATTTAGACAATGCTTAACATAGTTAAGCCACCTCTGTATATACTTGTATATATTATACAAAACAGTATGCGCAGGCATGAATAGATATAGAGATATTATACATATACACATACAGAGAGAGAGGTAGAGAAAGATATAGAGAGAAGTAATAATAATAATAATAGTAATAATATAACATTATAGCGAAAACGTACAAATATTATATATACAGAAACTCAAATAGGAGAATATAAGATAAACGCACTAGTAGAAGAAAAAGAATAATAATAATAATAATAATAATAGTATTGCATTAGGTTGTTTGGAATTCACTATTAATTTACACGATGTATTTATAGTATTTTTAAAGCTGGCTGATTGAACTGTTGAAGGGTAGAGAGTATTTAGGGAATAGGATTGGATATACTCTCTACCGATCAAAGTCAGATAAGGTATTTCTTATTGGAATTCTATCAATATAATGTCTTCCTTAACATAGTTAATCCACTCCTTAACATAGTTAATCCAACTTTATTAAGTAAAATAGCAAATCAGCAATAATGTTGTTTCAAGAAATACAGCTGGATGATGACGATGGTGGTGGTGGTGGTGGTGGAATGACTAATGATAGTCATAGTTGTGGCACTACTAACACTACTAATACCACTACTGCTGCAGCAGCAGCATCATCATTATATGATTCTAACAAGGTTAAAGTATACTATGAAAATAAAAAGAAAAATATCAGTACAAAACACAAAAATCATTTCTTATTAATATGTGAATCATGCTTTTGGTGTGCATCCTCTATCTATACAAACAGCAACAACAACTACAACATCATCATGAATAGGATATGTCCTATCTGCAATAATATCAAGGTAGAATCAATAGCCATTCAGAACAATGAAAAAGAATACAAATTTGATTATATCAAAGACTTGCAGTTAGAATTCTCAGAAGTGGTGGTGTAATATAGTTAATGAATATCATAGATACAGAAATACCTTTGTTAATCATGGCAAAAACATGCGGTCATAGCAAGACAAGCAGAAGAGTAACATATGCATTTGTTGATTCCTATCACAATCTTTGCATTGATAAAAAAGAAATTATTTACTCTGAAATAGAAGCGTGTCAAAGACTTTTGAAATATACAAAAGATAAAATTGATAAGAGAATAATAGGAACAGAGATAGCAAGTTTAAAGCTGGCATTAGATCTTATGACTTAATACTATTGATTATCACATAAGAATTGCAATGATGATATTATAGCATCATTAAAATAGATATCTTAAAAAAGATGAATAATGGCTAAAGGAATTGGTTAGTCATTAAATTCTTGTACTATTCTTTCTAATTCCAAGTGTTCTCTTCAATTTTGTTTTTTTATGTTGATGAACGTTTTTATTACTAGTCAGCATTTTCAATATAGAGTCTATTTCCTATTTTGTAATGGATTTCATCGATATAGTATGCTGTATCCATTACAGGGGATGATAGGTTTGCGCCACAGACCGGTACTCCTTCAACCTTCTCAATTTCTTCTAGCTCTTCAATCAGAATGCTCATGCTAATAATTATATAGATATGCTAATATAAAAGAATTATAATCTGCCTTAATATATTAGCGATTTATGATATTTCGAATTAATTTAATGTATATTATGCAATATATAAATATGCAGTTATAAATATTACATTACTTGATACTATTATCCTATCGACAATATTAATTACAGGAAATGAAAAGAAAGGACGGATATTAATTCCTTAAAAACTAGCATGGACGATATATCTGTCCTAAAAAATTAAAATAAATAGACTTTATTCTACTTGAAAAATTCCTTGCTAGAGCTATTAACTTATATACTAAAAATAGTTGTGTCTTCAAAGAAGAGAGGTTAATTTCCTCTTGGTAAAGGGGATTCTATTAAAAAGAGAATACCTATTTCATTTACTATCGACTTATTTCACATTATATAGAAGAGGATATAATTATTATAATAATATCAACAAGTACCGGTATTGTAGCTGT
>JBKPPX010000317.1:0-7505 GCA_046733815.1 Thermoproteota archaeon
TCCCTGTAGTATATAATACAATTTTATCTACATTGCTTTTATGTTCAATAGAGAAGGACGTAACTTAAATTTTTGGAGTATACGGATAACCCGTTTACAAAACAGCATTTCTTATTTGAAATCATACTGCTTATTTTAAGATAAGTTAAAGCCTCGACGGATATATTTTTTGTATCTAATTTTTACTAATGAACTTTTTGATTCTTCAATAAAACTTAAGTTATGTATTAAGTGTCTAGTTGCTTTGTATTTCTAGTGCTGATGAGTTATTCTCATTGACTGGTACCGAATTCTATTGGAATATTATCTTCCAATTAGAAGGGTTTTGTTATTCATGCTATTGACTTCCTGCTTGACCTGGAGAATTTAATCTAGCAAGTTTAGCTTTGGAAGCCACATATTCGCTGATCTTGTTACCAATTGTCACACCTGGTTCTCCTTTCTTTGATATGAATCCAATCACTGTTGGTTCGAAATTATACTTCCGTAACTCTTCTAGGATGTAATTTGCTACGTCCTTTGTTACGATGATAAGGTGACATCCGTTTGTAGAGACAGTCGCATTATCAATCAAAAATTCTCTTGTTGCAAACTTTGCAACTTCCTCATACTTCATTGGAAGTTCGTTAATTACAATATGGGAATTTGTCAATTCTGCAAGTCTTCCCACCGCAAATATCCCATCTGTTGTAACAGGGTGAACAGAAGTTATGTGAGTGTGTTTATCAAACTCTGTTCCAAAGTCTGGACAGTATTTTGAAATTATTTTACCAAGAGCGAAATGAGGTTCAGTTAGGCGTTTCATTGCCTCATCTTTTGCAGTAGAAAGAACATCTAATCCAATACCATTTTGCTCGAATTTGGTTATGTTATTATGATCCATTTCTGTCAACATGTAAAGACTTACAGCTGTTAATGAACCCAATTTATTCGAAAGAATGATTTGCATTCCTTCTTCTGATTGGTCATATCGTATAGGTAATTCCTTAAGCGTATTTGCAATTGCAGTAGCACCAAAGAATAACTTGCCAACCTTAAGGGAGCTATAATCTTCCATGGCTAAGTTGTAACGAGAAGTAAATCGATCAAGATTTTCTCTAATCTTATCCATAATATTTTCATTTGGAGCATCATATACAGGAAATACTTTGAAGCCTGAAGTACATCCTAGAAGATTTAGATATTCCATCGCAGCTGTCAACGAGATGTTACTATGGATTTCAGAATCTGGACTATGAGTGGGATCAGTTATGTGTGTAACAGAATTATTAGCAGATATGTATCCTACCTTGTCACCTCTATGTAATTCTATGTAGTCCAGTAACGCAAATTGAGCTTCAGGATATGCGGTTAAAGAAGTAGTTACTTTCTTCACTATTACTTTCGAATGGAAACTTTTCATAAATCTCTGAATCGCTTCTGATAATAATGTTGAATTTTCACCAGTATTCAGATGAATGCGAAATATAGAAAGTGCCCGTTTGATTTCTACTTCTTTTTCGATTTTTGGGTTATCGAAACTATATACTCTTCTAGTAAGTTCAATACCCTTGCCTTCAGCATAATGAAAAGCATCGAACCAATCGGGTTTTATCTTTATGTTACTTCTCTTGATATTTTTCAGTGAGGACTGCAAGAGATAGGTGTCAACCTCATTTGAGCAAGTTGGAATCCATCGTAGGGGATCAAAACCTAGCTGTCTGTATTCCTCTATAAGTCCCCAAAAATCCTCGGACAATCATAACATCTCCTAACAATCACAATCCTCGTTAATTAATATTTATATAGGAAAACACTATTTAATAAACACAACTTTATTTGATAATATAATAAATTTCAGGGCTCATCTTAACAAATCATCTTTTTATTATAATACTCGACAAAAACCAGATGGACCAACTAACTATCTTATAGCAATAGCATGCTTTGGTTTACATTTATTTTTAGTAAATTGAAGGTACTCGCCAACAATAAACATATAGTTCTATCTTAAAGTACTGAATTGTTCTTTTTATGATGCTTTTTCTTCTCTTATATAATAATGAAGGAAGGTGATGTGTAATGACGATGATAGCGATGATACTTAAATCTCACAAGCAAACAAACTTTCAGGCTTGAAGATTATACCAATTACTAAACTATCATCTGTTGAAACTTATAGGAAGCTTTCCCTACTTATTACATTGCAAGAATGCAGAAACTGTCCAGCAATAAGCAAAAGCAAATATTTGTTCCTATTGATATACGGATTCTATCAATAGGATTATTACTATTATTGGGTTCAATTGCAATCTAGATGCAGGAATAATCTAATCTTTTTCTTCTGTAATTTGTGTATATCATTAATATTTCCTTAAGTTAACAGATAGTTTTAGAGTTGATATCTTATAAATACAATTTCTTATCCACTTATGCTTTGGAGTCTTGTCTTCAATTTAAAGCAGTGAGTAGATAAGTAAGGAAATTATATCCATATATGACAATGAATATAACTCTATTACACTGAATATTAAATATGTCTGAAACAAATATTGATATATTAAAGCCAACTGAATTGCAGGTCAATAAAATTGCAAAGGAAATGGAAGACAAGCCTGCAATGGAAGTCCTGAAATGGGCTATTGATACTTATGCGCCGAAGATAGCTTTGGCATCAAGTTTTGGTGCTGAAGATGTAATTATTATAGATATGATGTTAAAAATTAACAAAGAAAAAACCAGAGTTTTCACATTGGATACTGGTAGACTCAACCAGGAAACCTATGACGTAATGGATGCGATACGAAAAAAATACGATATACAAATTGAAGTATATTTTCCTGAACACAGAGAAATCGAAGAAATGGTCAAAATAAAAGGTTTGAATTTGATGTATGAAAGTGTTGAAAATAGAAAGCTTTGCTGCGAAATTAGAAAAGTACATCCGCTTAATAGAGCGTTAAGTAACCTTGATGGATGGATTACTGGCCTCAGAAGGGAGCAGGCAATAACTAGGGCTGATATTAATAAACTTGAAATTGATTCTTCACATGGTAGTATCGCTAAGATTAATCCGTTAGCAGACTGGACTAATGAAATGATCTGGGATTATATTCATAAAAATAACGTTCCATATAATAAGTTACATGATATTGGTTATCCAAGTATAGGTTGTGAGCCATGTACACGAGCTATTCATTCTGGGGAAGATCCACGAGCAGGTAGATGGTGGTGGGAAAATGCGACACAAAAAGAATGCGGTTTGCATTGGGATCCAACGAAGAAATACCGCAAGTAGGAAATTATTATGGAATACACATGTAGCACTAGTATGCCACCTCCCCATGGAGGCAGATTGATAAACAGATTTACCACTAAAAAAAATATTGACGGAATGTTTTCAATTAATGTCAATTATAATCTTCAAAATGACATTGAAAATATTGCTGATGGTGTCTTCAGCCCGCTGGAGGGATTTGTAGGTGAGGATGACTTCAAAAGCATTATAAAATCTGGTTATTTGAAGAATGGTTTAGCCTGGACTATTCCTATAATCTTGGATGTAGACGAGCAAACAGCGATAAAGATGAAGGACGCCAGGGAAGTTTGTTTGAATTGTAATGAAAATTTTGGAATTCTTCATGTCGAAAATATTTATACATTTGATAAACTTGCTGCAGCAAAAGCAATCTACCAGACTGATGATCTACAGCATCCTGGAGTTTCAAATATGTTAAGAATGAAGGATCTATTTGTAGAAGGTAAGATTGATGTTATTAAGAGAGTACAAAAATCCCCTTTGAGAAAATATAGAATGACTCCATTTGAAACTAGGTCTCAAATTCAGAAGAGGGGTTGGAAAACTGTAGTAGGATTTCAGACGAGAAATATTCCACATGTTGCTCATGAAATGTTGCAGAAGGCAGCCTTGAATATTTATGATGGATTATTTATAAATCCATTAATTGGCAAAAAAAAGTCTGGTGATTTTAAGGATGAAGTAATTCTTGAAGCATATGAGAAATTGATAGAAAATTACTATCCCAAGGATAGATCTATGTTTGTAACTCTTCATACTGAAATGAGATATGCTGGACCAAAGGAGGCAATTCATCATGCAATTATGAGAAAGAATTTCGGATGTTCACACTTTATAGTTGGAAGAGATCATGCAGGTGTTGGAAACTATTATCATCCTTTTGCAGCCCAAGAGATCTTCAAAGATTATCCGGATCTCGGAATTGCACCACTTTTCTTTCCAGCGTTTTACTACTGCAAGAAATGTTTGAGCTATGCAAATGAAAGAAACTGTCCACATACACCCGAATTTAGAGAAGAACTAAGTGGCACAAAGATGAGAAAAATGGTTAGCTCTGGTGAGATCCCAGCCGAACACTTGATGAGACCAGAAATTGCAAAATTGATTATGTCATCAATTGATCCATTTATTAAGTAATATAGTAATATCTATAATCAATCTAAAAGCTTGATTCATTTTGTCCTTTTGTCTGGATGTTATTATTATTAATATCTTGTTCATTCTAGAAAACGCATTATGAAATAACAAAATTTTTACAAGCGACATAGACTGAAGCAATTATTGTTTTGAAAATAAAGAAAAAGTATCTTTAAGCTTTTTCATAAAACAAATCTGTTGTTATAATCACTTGTAAAATAACAAGATCAATATATATTTTAAAACAATCCTAAGCAATAGTTACAGAATAATAAAATGTAATTAGATACAATGATGGCAATGACTGAACAAGATATAGTAAGGATTAATTAATATTACTATATCATAAACTCTATGTCATATGCGGCAGCCGATTATGTCATTTTTGCTAGTGGCCATGATGCTTATACCTGCACTAACCTTTGGTCAAAGCCAACAACAATTACTGAATCATACTCAAGGCGAATATGGTGTAATCAAAACAAAAAATAGTGAACAATTTGTTTTTCCTTATTCTTCGTCAAATAGTGATAGGAAGCATCCATTTGTTTATACCTTCGATATGCCTAAAGTTACAAACTGGATTTTGACAATACAAAATAATATGTCATATAGTGAAATGCAGAATGCGAAAACTATTGTAAAATTGCAGGAACCCAAACAAAGTGACAAGTTCATTGAAATTGCAATGTTTGGAGATGCTTCTAAGAAATTCTGGGTTGCAGTAAATACACGGGAGTCTGGCTATATAAGAGTTTATGAACAAGATAATGATGGATGGTCTAGAGATGAGCCATTAATCGTAGCACATGCAAATAATCAAGGACTGACTATTACGAATGGCAAAAGGATTATTATTGATAGATTATCAATAAACGATTTTGCCCTTGCTTCGATTGCAGTGTACGGTAAAGAGGATCTGGATTCTGCTGTTAACACCTATAAAGGAGATATATCATTTAATGTGATTTACGGAAGTCCTGCAGATTCTCCTCTTTATTATTTTCCACTTGCTATGATAGTCGGTATTGGTGGGCTTGTTGCTGGTCTCCTAGTATTTAAGAAAAGGAAGACTTCTTCGGAGGAGCAGACACAGCATCAGTAATATTATGATAAAATTTACAAACACTCTTTAATTTACATACTTTGCAATTTGGTTTTATTGGAAGACAGACATTTTGACCATACATTACAAAAGTCGAGTTTACTTTGAGCCAATACTTTTTATCAATAATACGGCTTAGCTCAATTTCAGTATTTTCTGGAGTTCGAGTATTAACAAGACCTAGTCTGTTTGATATTCTGTGAACATGAATATCAACTGGAATTGCAGGTTTATTAAAAGCATATACTAAAACACAATTTGCCGTCTTTATGCCTACACCCGGTAGATCCAGTAGTCTTTCTAAATCATCGGGAACTTTTCCGTTAAATCTTTCAATTATTAATTGTGAAACTTCTTTGATCCTCTTAGCTTTGATATTGTAAAAACCACTGCTATGGATTATTGCTTTAATTTCTTCTATATCTGCCTCTGCCAGTTCTTTAGTATTTTTGAACCTATTAAATAAGTTGTTGATAATTTTTTTGGTATTTTCATCTCTACTACGGGCTGATAAAATGGTACCAATAAGTATTTTAAATGCGTCAGCTCCCTGTTCAATTTGCAATTCTGTAAGAGCAGTAAGTCTTGGTAATTTTTTATTATAAAGCACTTTTTCCATTTTACTAATTATACTGCCCATAGCTTTAGTGGTCAATAATAGAAGCCTCTGAGAATATAATTTGTGCTAAAAGACCTATATGTTTAATGTCTAAATACTACCAATTGTTTTTTGGATCAGAATATACTGTTACGTTTGTCTGTATTCCCCATAGCGACTTCAATCTAATTTCAATATATGCACTATGAAAGAAAATTATTAAAGATTTAATATAGTAATATAATATAACAATAGAATAATATTCTTATCAATATGGATAGCCAGAGGGAAATTGAAATAAAATAGGTTTTGATCTTCGTAAAGAAATAAGATGTATCTTATTATTTTCGCTCTTTTATTCTGCCACGACCTGTCTTTCTTGGTGCTATAATTCCAACTTTACGTCCTGGTGGTGTAGTTCTGCCAACTGACGATTGACGGCCAATATGCTGATGCCTTCCACCACCATGCGGATGATATACTGCAGCTTGTGCAATACCTCTAACTGTAGGATATAATCTTCCATGAGCTTGCATATACTTTGCCCTATTGCCTGCCTTTAGAAATGGTTTTTCTTTCCTACCTGCGCCTGAAATTGTTCCAATCATTGCTCGACATTTTGGATTAACTGTAATAAACTTACCAGAAGGAAACTTTAATGTTACACCCTCAGTGCCATGAGCAAAAACAAGAGCAGAAGAACCTGCAGATTTAACCAACTTACCACCATCCCCAGCGTTCTTTTCAATGTTGCAAATTAAAGTACCGTCAGGTATTGATTCTAAAGACAAAATATTTCTTGCAGTTGCAGTTGCTCCGATACCGACTTCAATTTTACTTCCAACAGTTATACCATTAGGAGCTGGAACATAGGAATAGATATTGTCATCAAAGTGAATCCTCGCTAGGGGAGCATCCCTTCCACGTTCATGTACAATATCAACAACGGTACCAGAGTGATGCTCATCTAACTTAAAATTAGGATATTTAGCTGGCGCAATCTTTCCAACGATAATTGCTCTGAATTGCTTGCCTCCCCGACCTCTTCTACGTACTAATGTTCGCTTGCCCAAACTTACTCAAAAGATACGCACTAATAGGTGATTTTAAGTTTATGTTAATTTAAGACTAATAACTAATAACAATTAGTGGAATAAGTGAATACTAAACACATTATTCATCTGCATAAGGATTAATAAATTAAAGATAATAACGCCAAGATTGGGAGAAAGGTAGTAAAGGTATAAAGATGAGTAAAGTACTAGGTGTCATCGTGAGCCAGAATACTCTATCTCTAAAGGTACTTGAAGCTTACACTAGAGATGTAGGCCGTGGAGTTGCTCGAATTGACTATGATTCTATGGATT
>JBKPPX010000318.1:0-3836 GCA_046733815.1 Thermoproteota archaeon
GCTCAGGGATCTTCTGAATTAAATTTAGCTTTTGTAGTTAATGATAATGATTGTGAGAAGGCAGTTCGAGCACTACACGATGAATTTGGACTTGCTAATACAGAGTAAAATAAAATAAATTACAGATGATTGTTTTGATGATGAGGAAATTGTTATTATACGGTATGTTCTAAGCGTCTTGATTGGCTAGACGAATGTATCTGATAGTAGAGACTTGTACAATATAGAATCTTGCCAGCAGGAAAAAAGATAAATTGTATCTATCATATTTTACTTAGATAGAATGAATATAAATAGAGGTAAATTATTTGTTGTTGGGGTCGGTCCTGGTCATCATGACCATATGACGTATAGAGCAAAACAAGTAATAGAACAAAGTGAAATTATCGTTGGTTATGATACATATGTTTCTCTAGTTGAGGACTTAATTGTTGGTAAAGAAGTATATCGTTATGCCATGACACAGGAAGTAGATAGAGCAAACCAAGCTATAGATTTTGCAGAACAAGGCAAAATCGTATCGCTAGTATCATCAGGAGATCCAGGGATATATGGCATGGTAGGTTTGATTTATGAAATTCTTTCGGAGAAAGGTTGGAATAGAGAAAATGGAATCCATGTTGAATGTGTGCCAGGGGTTTCATCATTGAATTCATGTTCTGCTCTAATTGGTTCTCCGTTAATGACTGATTTTGCTGTAGTTAGCATGAGTGATTTACTTGTTCCATGGGACATAATTGTAAAGAGGGTAGAAGCAGCTGCCTTAGGAGATTACGTTACTGTCATTTATAATCCTGCTAGCAAAAAGCGAATACATCAACTAAAAGATACCAGAGACATTTTTCTAAAATACAGAGATCCAGAAACTCCTGTGGCGATAGTCAAGGGAGCATACAGAGAAAGCCAAGCAATAGTTATTACTACTCTAGACAGAATGCTAGAATACCAAGACATGCTTGGCATGATTACAACAGTAATAGTTGGTAATTCGTCTACTTTTACTTACGATGGTATGATGATAAACCCAAGAGGATATAGATCAAAATATGAACTTGTCAAGGATGTTCCTGTCCCCACGCGTACCTCTAATAATACCAACATTAATTCATGACCCCTGTTATTATGGAATAGTCTTTGTGATTGTTCCCATTGGGATAACATCTTAAGAACATTATATGCTGCTTCTGATATAGTACCAGATTTTATCTAATACAAAAATAGAATGTTCCTTGGAGATATAGCTTTTCAATAAACTTTGAATTCATAATATACAGTCTCTAATTTGTTCTAAGAATACTAGTCTTTGATTCAAATCAATAAAAAATTAATAGGCATTGCCTACTGCCTATTTTTATAAAATGGATATACAAGAACGCTTAGATCTTATTAAAAAAGAGCCTACTGAAGAAATCGTTACTATAGATGATTTGATAACGTTGCTACAAACCGTCGAGTCACCGAAACATTATATTGGTTTGGAAATTTCTGGAGAACTCCATCTAGGAAGCCTTATTTTAACAGGCTTTAAGATTAACGACTTCATTAAAGCTAAAGTTCATACAACTGTATTTCTAGCAGATTGGCACACTTTTATAAATAATAAGCTAGGCGGGGACTGGAATAAAATCAGAGACATCGCCTATTATTACTCTGAGGCGTTCAAATTTTTCTGTCCTGGTGCAAATATACTAATCGGCAGTGACGTTTATGAGAATACAGACGATTATTGGGAAAACTTTGTACGTTTTAGCAAACAAATGACTTTATCTAGGACAATGCGCTCTTTGACGATCATGGGTAGGACTGAGAAGGAAAATCTTGATTTTTCTCAGTTGCTATATCCGCCGATGCAATCTGTTGACATCAAGGCACTTGACCTCGATATAGTCCACGCCGGGATGGATCAGAGAAAAATTCATATGTTAACAAGAGAAATATTTCCAAGATTAGGATGGAAGGTTCCAGTTTCTGTGCACCACCATTTGCTTCCTGGACTTTCTCAACCTTCCAGATTAGGACTATCTGAAGATTCTTTCGAGGACTTAAAAATATCAAGTAAAATGAGCAAGAGCAAACCCTCGAGTGGGATTATGATTCATGATGATGAACAAACTATTCAGGAAAAGATGAATAAAGCTTTTTGCCCGTCTGGTGTTGCAGAAGGTAATCCTGTTCTTGAGCTAGTCAAATATGTCATCTTTCACCAATTCAAAGAGGCTGTTATTGAGCGGCCTTCAAAGTACGGTGGGAATATTTCATACACTAATTACCAAGACGTAGAGCATGATTTCATCAAAAAGAAAATACACCCAATTGATTTGAAAAATGCCACAGCTGTTTACATGAATAAAATAATTGAGCCTGTTCGTAACCATTTTAAGGGTAGAATACCAAAATTTGAATAGATGCTGTTGTTAATTGCGTAAAAAATTCCTGCAATATCGTACTTACAAGACCTATTAAATATCGTGTATTTTTCAATCATGGTATAATCAGCATTGTAATAATTACTAACAGTGTTTTATCGATAATAAAATATAATTGCAATGACTCACATTAATGTAATTATTGAATTACAAAGCAAACAAATGATTATTATTCATACATACTCAACTTGATATTCTTATGGGATTCATACTCTAACATTGACTCTAAATCCAGGTCATTGACACTATTATTGATTGCAGATAAATTGACTCGAGGAGTGCAACACTTTTGCAATGTTTTTTAGCAGGCAGGGCAAAGATGATTTGAATCTGCGTGCTTAAAGCACCTGCACTCCTTCGATTAAAAATTTATCATGTATTAATGCATGCGAGTGTTCTCACTAATGAGTTTCTTCACCTCTCTCAAAACGCTGATGAGTCACAAGATCGTTTTGGTTCTGAAACGGTTTGCCGCATGTATTACATATGAAATTCGACATTGCTTCTGGCGTGACTTCTGGATAATCATTTCTTTCCTCAGTCACATTTAGAGATTCTCTTTTCCTTTTACCGCTACTTGTTGTTACCTCTTGAGTTCTTACGTTAGGACTCTCACGCCTTTCATCGCTTATTTGATATGTTTGTTTCTTTTCTGGATTATTTTCTTCAAGCGCTTTTTTTACATGATATAAGTCCTTGAATTTTATATAGCCGTCGAGGCTCTCAAACAATGCTATTACATTCCTATCAGAAGTGACTTGATGTACATATTCAACAATATTATTTTTAAAGGCTGGAAACTGCATTTCAGCTATCAAGCTCACTGCATAACTAAGAAAATTAGCATCTTTGCTACCCTTCTCGATTGCTTTATTGATATGGTTTGTATCATATGTCGGCTCGTGCTTGGTTGAACTAATGTCAGTCTTGGAATTATCTCTGGCTTCCATGTTAGTCATTCTCTATACTTTCTCCTTCATAATTTATTTCGCAATAACTTTCATAATGGTTACAGAACAATGTAGCAATCTCTGGTAAGGACTGCTTTACAACCTTAACCTTATCAAAGTATCACGAATGTTTTCGCTTTCATACTAATTGTCTTTTCATATTTTTTATCTTCTTTCAGTCCGACTTATGTTTTGAGAATCATTTCATTAGAAACAAAGATAAAATATCAATTATGTTGAATTTAGTGAAATCATATATGGTAATTCACAATTTATTAAAATTTTTGTATTATGTTTTAAATGTAAAGGATTTAAATACATAGACTGGTTAGAATATCCTCGTTATAGTCATCATTAAATCTTTTCCAAAATGATATCTAATTACACTTTGATAAGCTAACTAACCTATTTATGCAATAAAATATATCTAAACCACAATGTCATCAAAAAATAACTCTGG
>JBKPPX010000319.1:0-2958 GCA_046733815.1 Thermoproteota archaeon
ATCTTGTATTCCAGTGTTTTGTTGTACATGCCTTACTAGTTTATGATCACGATTAAGTCCTCTTCCTTCTAGACCTGACAATATTGACTGTATACCACCCCGAACTATTACTACCACTACCAGATAGCATACTTCCTATCCCTTGTCCGATCATCTTTTGTGCCATAAATCCAATTATCGCACTCATTATAGAGTTGCCCATAGATTGCTGAACTCCGCTTCTCTGGGAGAACATGCCAGCAAGATTGTCTAAATTCATTGTGTATTGATTTATAAAATATTATTTAGCAATTTTAGAATATATTTCCACTTTCACCTTAGGATTCTTATGACTGCAATATGTATAATTTAAATGAATTATTAGAATAAAAGGAGAGACTCTAGCACGGCATAATATACACAATTTGATAAGAATCATACAGGAATGCTCTAATAAAAAATCCTAGTGTCAGAGTAGATAAATAATAGTAATTTTATTTTGCACTTGGTGCTGTTCCTCAGATTACATCCTATGCAAGTAATTAAAAACCAAATTAAAAAAGAAAAATAAGTATCAATTTATTTTGCTTCAAGTTCCTTGATCCTTTCAACAACACCTTGAGTTTCTCTCTCTAGATCATTCTTGTATTCTTTTAGCAATGCAATTCGCTCTTCTTTGGTTAGAAAACTTCTCGCTCTTTGAAAGCCTGTTCCACAGCAACCATATCCCATATTATTCACCTCCTCTTTTTTTCATATCGTATATACGATATATAGTGTAATGATGTATTTATATATATCGGACAGCCAATATTACATATGCGACGGTTTGGCAATAACTATTGTTGCGATATGAGAGGTATGTTAGGATTTCTAATACTCTTTTTACTTTCAAAACAGCCAATGCATGGACAGGAACTTGCTGACGAGATTGCAAAAAGAAAAGGAGAAAAGCCTAGTCCAGGAACTATTTATCCAGCGTTAAAGAATCTTCGGGAAATGGGATTTATTAATGCAGAAGAAAAAGCTGGTAAAACTATAGTCTATAGTCTTACACAGAGAGGTGATAATGCACTTAAAATTTCCAAACGAAGGTTTGTGAAAACTTTTCTTGGGATATTCCCTTAAAATGATATTCAAAGTATCTTGAAACATGAAAGTATGAAACTTAAGAAATTATTCAGGATTTTCTGTTATGACTTCTATCTGGATTGGGTAGATTGAACATATGTCAAATCTGAGTTGTAGAGAGGCGCAAATAATAATGATATATTATTTGTCACATTAATTGACATTATTTTATTTACATAGAATCCATAATCACAATATAAATCTCACCTGCCAGAAGATTTTGCAAAATACCCCACTATCTCTATGATCTCTACCAGACCATATTTGTGCTTAATTAATAAAATTGATGAGGTATTCTCGACGCTATATAGGTATATCTTCATCTCATGACAAATACCTTTCTCTAAAGGAAAGAAAATAACAGGCAGTTGTATTGCGGTAATACCGCAATCAGAAGTAGAGATATTACTTCTTGATACTTTCTCTAAAAAAGTCAAATCTTTCTCCTTTTGACAAAATAAAAAAACTAGATATAGTGGAGGTTATTTCAGTACTAAGGATAAAAGGAACTGCCAAGGAAAAACAAGAAATTGTAATATAAGTAATCTCTTAATCTAACCAATGGAAAGAGCAACTTTAGTAATTTTCGATCTAGAATATCTAGTTTCTGCTTGTTGTAATAGTCGATATACTATATACTTCAAAACAGTAATCCAGTCAAATAATAAAAACTATATCATACAATGACAAATACATCTTAGAATAATTGTAGATTGATTTTAATGCCAGAAAAATCTGAAAAAAGTTTCCCTAGCTGGGATAGTTTATACAAAAGCCAAAAAGTACAAACAATGCCCTGGTATAATGAAAACTTGGATACTGATTTAGAAGAGGAGTTAGAGAGAAGAAAAATTACAAAAGGCAGAATTCTTGACCTTGGTACTGGTCCTGCAACACAAGCAATACAACTTTCTAAGAGAGGCCTTAAGGTAACCGGCTCTGATATATCTGAAGCTGCTATTAACAGAGCAAGAGAAGAGGCTTCTGCAAAAGATAATAACAAGAATATCAACTTCATAGTAGACGATATCCTGAATTCAAAGATTAATGACAACAATTTTGATTATGTATTTGATAGAGGCTGTTTCCATGTAATGCCTCTTGAAAAGAGGCCAAGTTATATTAGAGAAATAAAGAGAATCTTAGAAGAGAAAGGAATATTATTCTTAAAATGTTTCAGTAGGAAAGAGCCACGGGAAGAAGGACCTTACAAGCTTTCAGAAGAAGAGATAAGACAGTTATTTGGACATGATTTTGTAATAGAGTCTGTTAAAGATACAGTATATCAAGGCACGCTTGATCCGCTTCCAAAAGCGTTATTTGTAGTCATGAATAAACGATAACTGGTTATTATTATAACCTTGAAAATACATAAATACACTTCCCCCTGACACAATGTAAATTTAAAACTAAACACATACTGCATACAGTATAGTGATCATGGCTACACTAACTTTGCCTTCTTTCGCTATCTGCACACTATTCACAATTATATATTATAAAATTTGTATAATAAAAATATAATAATCCATCAAATTTACTCTTTTATAATAGTAAATTGTGAATTCCGACTTTTGATAGATAGAGAACAGATTGCTTTGGGATATGCAATAAGGATAACGTAATAACAAGATCTCGATTCAAGAAGAGCATGTCCAACTGGGGTCTTCTGTGGCCTTGAACATGCACCACCACCCGCCTTATTAAATACCATATTCCCTTTCTAAATGCCATTGGCTATGCTCCAGCGTACAAAGACTCTAATAGGCTTTTACCAATGTGACATAGCTAGATCGATTTAGAGATATGGGATGTATATGTAGATTGTTATTGGAAACGGCTTTAGAT
>JBKPPX010000320.1:0-9492 GCA_046733815.1 Thermoproteota archaeon
TTGTATTCTCTATCACATTCTTTACTGTCTGAATATAATCTAGCTGAAGATTAGATATTGCTTGAGCATATTGTGGTTGAACACTTGACATCTGATCTACTGCTCTAACAAAGTTTTCTCTTACTGTGTCAAATACAACATCATGGGTTGTGCTAGTTGATCCTATAGTAGTACTGCTTTGGTCTTTTGATTTATTATCTACCATTTTTATGCTTAATATTAGGCTATTTAGATATATAAATCCTGGTAGCAAATGGTAATGATTACCATATAAAGCCTATTAAATATCACAGTCATCTATACTGGATAATCACTAGCCATTTCCGGCCAATAATACCTAATGCCATAGAGTAGAGCAACTATTACTGGTTATTATTATCTTAGTTCAGTATGGAGTATTGTTAGACAAATTTAGTGATATGATAGATCACATGGTATCCTATATCCTTTGATCTTAAAATATGATCTCTAAATATCGCTAGAGGTTTCTATATCATATTTATACAGATTCTCAACTTACTGATTCTATATTTGCATAGTTTCACAATAGGATTAATCATTTTCAACTATTTCTTTGTGTTCTGTTCAACTGCCTCTATAAATTAAAAAACAGTTTAATACATGCAGAATATATATTATTGACCATGCCGACGGCATATGTCTTAATAAACTGCGACCTTGGTTCTGAAGAAGAGATTTTAAAAGAACTGAAAAAATTACCTGAGGTCATTGAAGTTAGTGGAGTCTATGGCGTTTATGACATAATTCTTAAGATTACATCCGATACAATGGATAAATTAAGAGAAATTATCACTTGGCATGTAAGAAGAATTGATAAAGTAAGATCTACTCTTACCATGATTGTGATCGAAGGCCAAGGAGATAAGGGTAAAAAACAACAATAACAGCAGCACTAATAATAATTACAAATCATTTCAAAATATTTTTAATACGGCTCACTGCCTTTACAGCATCTTCCTCACTATTAAAAAAATGAGGTGACGCTCTAACTATCTTTTTCCCCCTACCAATATCTCTTTCAGCAAATATAATGTCATTTTGTTCCAGCTTGTCTACGAGATTTCTGGCGTCTGAATTAGAAGAATAAAATGGAATTATCGATGTTCTCGCTTTTTCATCTTCTGGTCCATAAATTTTAATACCGGGGATCTTTACAAGTTCACTTCGTAATATATTTGCGATTTTTATATTCTTATTATGAATATTTGCGATACCCAAACGTAGAATGTATCGTAATGATGATTCCAATCCTGCAACACCTGGATAATTGCGAAATCCGGTCTGAAATCTTTGGGGAGATTCGATATAGGCAATACCTTTCTGATCTGATAACATTGCCGATTCTCCACCAATAGATTGTGGAATTAAAAGTTCGCTAGCATTTTTACTGCAATAAAATATTCCAATACCTATAGGCCCACATAACCATTTAAATCCAGGAAATGCCATAAAATGGCAACCAATTTTCTTTACATCTACTTTAATTGAGCCTACTGTTTGAGCAGCATCAATGCAATATAAGATATTATTTTCACGTGCAATTTTACCAGTCTCCTCAACGGGCATTATTGCACCAGAATTATAAAGTGCATGGCTCAATGTGATTAGTCTTGTATTTTTCTTCTTTGCAAATTTCTCTAAATTTGTAAAATCAAAATATCCATTTTCATCAATCTCTAGTTCGTTTAGTTTTACACCTTTTCTTTTTGATAATTGTAGCCATGGCAGATAATTAGCATAATGTTCGTGGGTTCCACCTCTAATAATAATAGAATCATTTTCTTCCCAGTTTATACCGTTGCAGACATAGTTGAGGCCTTCCGTAGTGCTCTGGGTAAATACAATTTCATCAAGATCACAATTTATTAGATGAGTAATTCTAATACGTAGTTCTTTCATTAGTGAAACGATATACTCATATATCATTTTAGAATCAGGCCCATCTTTAGAATATTTTAAAAGAAAGTCAGTAATTGATTTGATTGTAGAGATTGGAATTGGAGCAATGGCTCCGTTATTCATGTAAACTTTCTTTCTCGTAACTGGAAAGTCCCTTTGAATTAGGTCTAATTCAATATTATTATCACCATAAAATCCATTATATCCTGCATTCATATAATCAATATAGAAATGGATAGTGCCTATAACGATATCTTTAGTACAAAGGGATTGAATAGCCTAACATATAATGATCCCTATGCAAAGCTTTGTTTTACTTCTATGATATCATCATGGTGTCAAAAGAAAGTAATATACATTGATCTCGATACAATGTTTACGGCATATGCAAAGGCAGACTTAATATTGTTATTGAGGAATAGTAAATATAGTAGTAAAACAATTAATATTTATCTTCCAACAGAAGATAGATTCGAATCAATACTAAAAGATGTTATTGAAGATATGTATGATTCATCAATTGTTATTTTTGATTCTATCAATAACTTTCATAATATGTATTACAAAAAAATTGATATCGAGTCAGGAAGAGGATTTAGTAATATAAATCATCTACTTTCAATTTTTCTCATGTTATTGTTAAAACATGGCAAACATCTTAATGTTCCAATCCTCGCAACAAGTATGATCCGTTATAAAAAATACACAGAATGGATTCAATCTCCAGCTAGCAAACGATTTTTACACAAAAAAAGCATTGTGAGGCTAAATGTAGAAATGATAAATGAAGATGACCTTTCTTTAGAGATAATAGTTCACCCTACCCGAACTTCAGAAAAGATTATTTTTCAAAATCTCGGGATCAAATTTTGATTCAACAATAGAATTAGTAGTACTTAACAGCACTGGTTGAAAGTATTCTCTTACAAGTTCAATATTAGAGTAATTTTATAAACACTTAAATCTACAACAAAACAAGTACATCTAGCCCTTCACAATAATTAATTATTTTCTACAATGTTACATAGTCTGTAATTTGCCTATATACATCAGAGCTCACGCTATTATCTTTTATTTGTTCTTGGCAATAGTCTACTCTAGTGATATTTATGGGGGTTTCGACTTGGCAGCATTAGGTAGCAAACTTCTCTAAAATATTGCCAATACACTTTGTAGTCTTATTTAGCAGATCAATTCTTGCAAATTCATTTGGAGAATGAATTTTCGCGTACAAATATGTACACCCTATAGAAACGCAAGGTGCACAAAGTACTTTGGCAAAGGAGTGCATTGGTCCTGTTCCAGCAGAGGATATACTAATAATTGCCGAACCAAAAGTCTCCTTTGCAGATTCTTCGACTTGTTTTACAAAAGAATGGTTGAAAGGTATTCTCATGGCTGCCTCGCCATGAATTAACTTTATATCAATATCATCTTCGAATCCATTCTCTTTTAAATGATTCTTGACTAGCTCAAATTGTTTTTCAGGAATCATATCAGGAACAAGTCTAAAATCAATTTTAACCTTGGCGTTTGAAGGAAGAACAGTTTTAGCACCCTCGCCTGTATAGCCGGATAAAAGACCGGCGATATTGCATGTTGGCATTCCAACAAATGCTTTGTTAGCTTCTATTCCTGTTACATTATCGACAAACTTATTTATTCCATACTCCTTTTTAAATTTCTCCTCATCAAATGGCTCATTAGCTATTAACGAAAGTTCTTCAGGAGTAAATTCTCTTATATCTTTATACCAATCTTTGATCAGTATTTTTCCATTATGATCTCTCATTGTGTTTAGTGCTCTTACAAGCTGCCACGCTGGGTTTTCAATTAATACTGCTAGACTGGAATGAGCATCTCTAGTTGGTCCTTTAGCCATTAGTTCAATGTAGAGCAATCCCTTCATTCCTAAACTAATGATGGGTCTATCCCTTTCATCAATATAACCAAATTCCCAGATTACTCCATCACATGTAAATTTATGTCGATATTTTGTAAGATACTTCTCGATATGCAAGCTTCCAATTTCTTCCTCGCCTTCAACAATAAATTTCACATTACATGGCACGTCGCCAGTCTTCTTTAGAAAATACTCTACTGCCTTTATACGTGTAATTAGTTCACCCTTATCGTCTGAAGATCCACGTCCAAAGATATAGTTACCTTCAACTTTACCACTAAATGGATCTGCTTTCCATAATTCCAAGGGTTCTTCAGGTTGAACATCATAATGATTGTAAAATAAAATAGTTCTTCCATTAGGATTTGCTTTTGATTTAACTTCTCCATAAACTATTGGTGGAACATCTTTTTTATCATCCTTCAAATAATTATCATCAAGATATAATACTTCAGAATTAATTCCTGATTTAAGCATAATATGTTCAACAAGATTGGCACATTCCAAAAGGCCTACTCGTCTTGCAGAAACACTTGGCTGCCTGATCAAGGCCTGAAGGTCAGAAATAAGGCCTTTAGTCTCGGCATCTACTGTTGTGCTAATTATATCACTCAATAAATTTTCTCTTTAGCAATAGAAATTAAAGGTTACTGTGTACTGAATATTAGATAAGCAGAAGAAGAGATAGTAGACTGTCACTCTTCAATTAATCAAAATATCTCTATTACAAGATATAGATGATTACAGTTTGGAACGTAGGTATTTAGATAAATTGCATATAAGCTATATCTAGTGTATTCTTGTATAGGATGCATTTATAACTATCATATCTCAATTTTATTTTCTATATGTCGTCTAACGACTCAAAAGATATCTTTCTTTCTCCTCGATCCATAGCTGTTGTTGGAGCCTCAGAAAAACAAGGAGTTGGGAAAGCGATCTTTTCTAACATCAAAGATGGATACAATGGAAAAATCTATCCAATAACTCCTTCTAATCCTACAATATTTGGACTGCAAGCTTACAAAAGTGTTCTTGATGTTTCTGAAGATATAGATCTTGCAATAGTTGCAACTCCAAATAGAATAGTACCTTCCGTCATGGAAGAAGTTGGCAAGAAAAAAATTAAGGGTGCAATTATTGTTTCTGCAGGATTCAAAGAAGTTGATGATCAAGGTAGAAGGCTTGAAGAAGAGGTTGGAACAATTGGAAGAAAGTATGGCACAAGGATCATAGGTCCAAATTGTCTTGGAATCATGAGCTTATCTGAAAAAAATATGATGAATGCGACCTTTTTAAAAATTACACCAAAACACGGTGGAATTGCTCTTGTTTCTCAGAGTGGTGCGATCTGTGCAGCCACAGTAGAAGACGCCATGGCTCAAGGCATTGGCTTTTCAAAAGTAATCAGCATGGGTAACAAAGTAGACATGGATGAAAACGATATTCTGGAATTATTGTCTGAAGATCTAGATACTAAGGTTATCGTGATGTATCTCGAAGACATACATAATGGCAGAAGATTTATGGAAATCGCTAAACGAATCACGAAGGGCGGAAAACCAATTATGGTATTAAAAGCTGGTAGAACCCCAGAAGGCGCCAAAGCTGCTATGTCGCATACAGGAGCATTAATGGGAGCTGACGAAATTTATGATGCTCTATTTACGCAGTCTGGAGTAATTAGAGTAGATACTATGCAAGAGTTATTTGAGTTTTCCACAGCCTTTTCCAAACAGCCTATACCTACACAGAAAGGAGGAGTTGTTATAGTATCAAATGCTGGCGGACCTGCTATTATTTCTACTGATGCTTGTTCAAAGTATGGCCTTAAGATGGCCGATATATCTGCATCAAGCGAGGCTATAGCTAAAGTAATTCCGGCCCATGGATCTGCAAGAAATCCTGTAGATATAGTAGGTGATGCAGATTTTAATCGCTTTGAAAAGGTACTGGATGAAGTATTATCAAATAACAATGTCGACTCAGTAATAACAATGTGTACTCCATCAGCTACTTTAGACTACAATGATCTAGCAAGGACTATTGTTAACAAGTCAAAAGGTTCAGACAAAACAATGTTTGCTGCATTGATGGGACTTGCAGAGGGTACTGAAAACAAACAGATCCTATCTGATGGAGGAATACCACATTTCATGTATGCTGAACAAGCAATAAGAAGTCTTGAAGCAATGTATCGATTCAGAAATTGGTTAACAAGTCCAAAAGGTGAATCAAAACGATTCAATGCAGACGTTGAAAGAGTAAAGAAAGTTTTTGCTAATGTTCTAAAGCAAGACAGAACAAATCTATTAGAGGAAGAGGGTTATGAAATTCTTACTTCATATGGTTTTCCTACTCCAAAGAGTATTCTTGGAACTAATGAAAATGAATGTGTCAAAGCTGCTCAGAAGATAGGTTATCCTATTGTAATGAAGATAGCTTCGCAAGATATAATCCACAAATCAGACGCTGGAGGGGTCAAAGTCGGAGTGAAAGATGATGACGAAGTGAAAGCAGTATTCAATACAATAATGGCTAATGCAAAGAAATACAACGCCAATGCAACAATCAAAGGAGTCCTCGTGCAGGAAATGGTAAAATCCGCGAAGGAAACAATTCTTGGATCAAAACAAGACCCATTATTTGGGCCGGTTATAATGTTTGGTCTTGGAGGCATTTATGTTGAACTTCTTAAAGATGTTGTTTTCAGGATTGCACCCATTGATGAGCAGGAAGCAATAAGAATGGTTCAATCAATAAAGACGATAAAGATATTGAAGGGCGTTCGTGGGGAGAAACCATCAGATTTGAATGCAATAGTAGACAGTCTTCAAAGACTCTCACAGTTGGTTACTGATTTTCCTGAAATTGAAGAATTTGATATGAATCCATTATTGGTATTAGAAGAAGGAAAAGGAGCCCGAGCAGTAGACGTAAGAATCGGATTGAAGAAGAGATAATTTCGTGTTGTCAGTTAACCAACTTATTCCCGCATTCTTCACAAAAAATAGCATCTTCTTGATTTTGATAGCCACATGATGAACACTTATTACCTGATCTGTTGGTTACAGTAGCGTCTGTATTAGAATCAGAGATTGGCATTACCTCTCCTTTTCTTCCAAGAACAAGGATTATGTCTCCAATTTTTGAAATATTATCCCATGAAACCTCAGTTGATTGATTATGGTCTTGTGGGCTGCTGCTATCTTCATTATCCTCATTTGCAATTTTGAGAGTAATCTGCATATTTCTTCCTTGTAATCTGCGTAATCCAATTTCTGCAACTCTTCCTATTAACATGGCTTCACTATTATACACAGGCATACCAACAAGTGATTGAATAGAAATAAATCCTGTTCCTTTATAGTCGGTTGGGTGAGTTCTAGGTGGAATATTACTACTCATAGGTATAGTGCTAGGAGCAGTAGATTTTTGTTGTTCTTGTTGTTGTTGTTGTTGTAAAGTTATAGAAGAAGAAGATAATTTATTATCTTCAGAAGACTGTGTTTGCTTGGGTGTATTTGGAGTGTTTACGGTAGTCTGAGTAGCAGGAGCATCAAATTTACGATATTGTGCGATAATATTGTTGCAAGTACCGCACTTGTATTCACCTTTTTCTTTAAGAGTAACATTCTCTCCAAGATCTTCATTTGGATTTTCATAACTTATTACAGGAGATCCTTCATATTCCTTCTCACATTTATTACAATAATATTTCGAAAACCTATCCTCATTTAACCTACCTACCCCAGCGAGAAATAATTCAGGGCCTCCGAGATTCCCTTTTTTCTGTTCTTCATCTGTTACATTAGCAAGAACATATCCACCAGAACCTCGCAATTTCTTTTCACGTAAATCATTTCCTTCATTTATCATATATTTTAACAATTCAATGCATGAATCACTAGTATTAGTGTTGTGGGATAAATAATCACATTCTGACTATAGTGTTTCTAATAACAAGAAATAATGATAATTGTAACCCGCAACTTTTGGATAGCTAATTAAATAATATTATTATTATAATATTATGCTGGTTTTTAATATTTTGACTGCCCAGACTGTTGTATTATTTGGGATTATTTATATACAAATACACTATTTCACGTTATTGAGGTCATACATTGCTATCATCTAGTTGAAATGAATAGTAGATAGTTCTAAATATATATTTATAACATTTTACTGAAGCAGTAGTTATTACATAAACATTATTACTTTATATCTAGTATAATAGCCTGTTCATACCTACATTATGAAAAAAGAAGCCATAGTTGGTGCTGGATTGGCAGCATTTACCATGAAAAAAAGGCTCTTGATAATCAGTGGCGCTATTATGTTAGCAATTGGATTTATTGGCTCTATGTCTTTCGGCTCTATTGTAATTGATGAGGCAGCTAATCAAGAGCTAAATCCCACAACTCAACGCCCAAATCCTATTTATGGAATAATATCTCCACTATATGCTGAATTGACGTTTATTACTATATGCGTGGTTGGATTTTCGCTGTTAGTGTTTGGTGTTACTCTGCGTAAAGAATCATAGCAGCAAGAATGACATCAGTCTATCTTATTTATCTTATTTTATTGAATCCGTAGTCGGAGTTGCTATTCCGATTTCAGTGCTATTAATTTCCGTTATTGAAGTTTTTGTTTTATTGCCCGTATAATTGGACATATTACTATTAGCTTCATCATGCTGCTTTTCAATTATTGAAGTATCATTTTGATTTGTCATAGTTTGCGCTGATGTATTGTTTGTTAATTCGTTGCCAACAACAAATAACCATGCCATAAGTAGAGCTGAAACTGCAGTTATAAGCAATATTGTTACTTTATTTTCTTGATTTTTTTTGTTCATCAATAGCTTATTCTGTCTTTTCTCTTATATGATTTATAAATTGTTAAGGTATTCATTATTTATAGTACCCGTATCTACATACGGGAGAATAAATGCCTGGTAATTTGTTGTTGCTAGCATCAGAGCTTTTCACTATTATATATAGCAACGCTAAATGAATAATATGGTATATTAAGTTATGATTTTGATATAGAGTTTATTGAAATAATTATTGGTATTATCATTAGTATTATTATTATTGTTAGTCTGGGATCTTTAATCTACTTAACATCAAATTTACTCTAAACATTATGTGGCAATTAATAATGCAGCTTATAATTTTTGTCTATGCTTCAAGAGATTTCTGTTCTTTGATATTATTAAAAATAAATTAGTTTTTCAATTTTATAATTCTTATTTCTCCATGTGTGTATTATATTGACTTAGTAAAAGCATATCTAATTTTTAACTATTACTTTTTATTGGACATTGTTTTAATATACTCTGGATTTCCAGATGTCATTACTCACTATGATTCTCCTTATATAAATCTAATAATATAATAGTAATATATAGTGAATTATTAGTTTTAATAATTCTCATTAAATCTACTTCTTTATTGCGTTACTAACTATTAGTAATTATTTTATTACTATTATATGACGATAAAATAAGTTAATCTGTTAGATATAGCAATAATTTCCTCAATTCAAATATATCTATAACAATAACAAATACTGAATGAAAGCTATAAAGCATACAAACTTAAAGACTCTCACTGTCATAGCAGCAGCAGTTCTATCGATGGCATCTCTAGCAATACCAC
>JBKPPX010000321.1:0-2214 GCA_046733815.1 Thermoproteota archaeon
ATTCTCTGATAATCCTCTTACGTACTTTACAATTATTTTCTCCATGTGTTCAACATGCCATTCCCTCATCGGAAAACTGTTTTGTATCAAAAATATCACCTAATATATAATACACTAGACTAACATATAAGATAACGTAAAATAAAAACAAGGAGCTTTTTGACACATCAAGTTATTAAGTCAAGCTCAAAATGAGAAATTAAGCCATCAACTTTCTTAGGATATGGTTTGAATTTGTGTAGTGACTTTTCATATTTACTATCGTAATAGCCAGTAATTCGAAGATAATGCCTAGCGAATTTATCTAAAATGAAGATATGTTTTCGCATCTAACCAGTAACTTCTCCTATGACTAAATAAAATTTTACATTGCTTTTTTATATGGTGTTTTTATTCGGATTCCCCCTGGTTCTGTTATTTATCCATAGCATAGCATTACAAAATAAATGAACTATGAGGCTTTAGTCTACAGTTTTTTGAACTGCGAATATGTCTAACTCTTCCATATGCTATGTTCTTGGGCAAATGTATCTAAAATAAAATTTATCCCTTGACGTAGATTTATCTTATCATAATGAAGATTTTGTTTAAAACTTATATAACCAATTTGAAGTGATTAACTTATGGCTGAGAAGATGACTGCAGTGGTGCTAATAATTCTCACTATGATAGTATGTGCTGCTGTCCCTGCACTAATGATCATGCTAACTACAACGCCTGCTGCGAAAGTCTTGATCGGCATAGAAAATGTTAGCAAAAACTTAATATTTGTCCAGTTTAAATATGAACCAATAATATACCCATACTAGTGCTAGTGGTGTAGAGGAATATAATTTATTATTGATTATATATGATAATTCGCCTGTCTTTGATTTTGAGATCTAGAATGTGATTTATATTGTCCTTTTTAAGGATAATTCATGCTTGGCTGAAAATAATCTGCCTATGATGTTACTCTGGCTTGGTGAATTAACGGCGGCAAGTTGGGTCCTTTCTTATGGCGCAGAGCATCTTTCAAAAAAATATGGCGGAAAATTTGTTGGTAGAACACTTCTTAGTGTTGCTACTACACTTCCCGAGATAGCGATAGTTATTTATGCAGCCGCTGGAGGATCCTATGGAGTTGCCATAGCTGCTGGGCTTGGAAGCAATCTTTTGATGATGACCTTAGGATTAGCTATAATGTTGCTTATTGCCACAACACGTCTTTCAAAAGCTCCGCTAATGGGTATAGATGTGAGCACGTTTAAGTTAGATAAAATATTTCTCATCATCACGGCTATCGTAAGTGCTGTCTTGTTCATAGACGGCTATAACTATATTGATGGAATTATTTTTGCTGTTATGTTTGTTGCCTATTTAGCAATGGCTCTATTTGAAATGAAGGCAGAAAAATCAAAAACAAAGTCAACAGATTTCGTTCATAGCATCGTAGGTCATGAGATTGTAGAAGTAAAAGAAGAACATAATCCTTCTAATCGATTTGACAAGCAAATGCTAAAAGCGAGTCTCGCATTTCTAGCAGGGACAGTTGGCATCTTGGTAGGTGCTGAACCTTTTATTCATTCGCTAGAGGGCTTTTCTACAGAGATTGGAATTTCAGCTATCATACTAGCGATCATCATAAGCCCAATAGCAGGAGAGATGCCAGAAAAAATTTCCATGATGGTTTTAGCAAGGAAAGGCGCAACGGGTGCAGCAATAGCTGTGGCAAACGTCTTAGGATCAAAAATATTGAATAATACGTTACTATTAGCGGTTGCGGTTTTTGGAGCTATGTATCATGGTGGCTTTTATGCATCAATTAGTTTGAATAATCTTCTTGCTTATCAGGTTGTACTTGTAACCGTAGTTACAATAATAGCATTGATACCTATGTTCAAAAAGGAAATCGGTCTCAAAGTTGGCGTTATGCTAGCTGGAATGTACATTATTAGTCTATTTGTGCAATTTTTGCTACCTCATGAAACTAATGAAATGCATTAACAAAGAAACAATTACTATCTTTTCTAACAACATATCCTTTCTGAATTAGCTATTATATGAAAAAGACAATTCTAGTCGTACTATTTTTATCAATATATGGCCGCATAAAAAATAACATTAATTAAATTATTCATATAGAAGAAGAACAAGAAGTACAATTATTTGAATACCTTGAATTCTTGCCATAATGCAAAGAAAGTATTAAATATATTTATCCTAAGAAACGCA
>JBKPPX010000322.1:0-1363 GCA_046733815.1 Thermoproteota archaeon
CTATTGGACACTTCTATGCAGACCCCAAGCTAGGTCTTGTGCAGTGCAAGTGGGGACACGTTAATGAAAATTACTCTACGCTTACGGAGGCACAGGCAGTTGCGCTTGATCTACACTTTCTGATTGAGCAAAAGGCCAAGAGCCTTACTCACCTTTATATGAACTTCAATGGCACAGCCGGTATCTGGAGAACGTCATGCATCAACGAGGCAGGGGGCTGGCATACTAGCACCCTTGTCGAAGATCTTGACCTCAGCTATAGGGTTCAAATGAAGGGTTGGAGGTGTCTCTTTTTGGAAGATGTTGTTGTCGACGCAGAGCTGCCAGTGCAAATGAATGCCGCAAAGCGACAGCAGTTCAGATGGGCGAAGGGCTCAATACAGGTGGCCCTTAAACTACTGACTGATGTAATGCTCGGTCGCAACATCCCAATTGAAACCAAGACCCAAGCATTCATACAACTTACAAGGCATACTATAAACCCTTTATTCCTTGTTCAGTTTCTAATATTTCCAATGCTTCTTGCCATGGACTTCAAACTCTATACGGTATCCTGGGCCCCACTGATCTCGATATTCATGTATGTTATGATGGGGCCAGGCGGATACCTGATCATTATCAACAAGACATGGAGCGGCGAAAAATGGCGCGAAAAGGCACAGCAGTTTTTCTTCCTAATGTTCTACTCAACAGGATTATCAGTCAACAATACTGTCGCGGTGTTTGATGCAGTTTTTGGCAGAAAGAACGAGTTCCTACGTACTCCCAAGTTTGGAATTGTCAACAAGAGCGACAACTGGAAAAACAAAGAGTACGTGCTACCCTTCACCAAGACTACACTTTTGGAAATGTTCTTTGCGATTTATGGATGCATGGCGGTTTTCATTTCAATATTTACAGGAAATTCGCTGTACGCTCCCATGATAGCAATCCCAACAATTGGGTTCATTTATGTCGCATACCTTAGCATTGTCCACTCGTCTTTCAGGAAGAAAAAGCAAACCCCAGGCCTAAACTATGCGCCTACTATAACCACAGGTGGGCTCACTGCTGATGATGCTGGATCGGCGACTATGACTGCTTCTACAGGTGCTGCGAACAGCGGTGATGGCAGGAGGTCCACAAGAACATTGAACCAGAAGCTGGTGCTTGCAGGCATGCTTGCCTTTCTGACAATGGGTGCAAGCGTTGCGTATTTTGGATATCAGAACACAATGTACCTCCTTGACAAGGCCATTGGGTTCGTTGCACGTGCAGAGACTGCCCAGACGCCAGAGCAGCTAGCAGAATACATCAAGCTGACGCAAGAATTGATACCCGCAGATGGGAACCCTGTCTGGCTCTTTCCGACCTCTAAGACTGA
>JBKPPX010000323.1:0-8860 GCA_046733815.1 Thermoproteota archaeon
TCTTTATGCATTTCAAAAGCAGTTCCTTTAATAATCACTTAATCACCATTTCTTTATATATTACTGATATGACATGGCCTATTTGTATGTGTTAGTAGTAATGACGGTGAGGGAGATGATGTCCAACTTCTGAACAAGTAAATTCTGTAATTTCTGCGAAATAATATTATTATTACTAACTAATGAAGGGCGATTCATTTCTTTATTCATTGCCTGCAATTAGCTGACTATCGTTAACACGTTTTGTTTGACTTTTGTAGGTGTAGTAAAGCTAAGAAATGTTTAGGAAAACCATCTATCATGGATTGAAATTTTCTTTCGAATAAGGTAGCGTATTATCATTTGTTATTATAAGAGTAATAATATAATTGTTATTGCTGACTATTATTATGCTTTTTTTGAAATGCATTATTACTGTCATTATCATTTTACTTATTACTACTACCGTTTATATCTGTCCCTTAGTTGCTAGTCTCTGAAAGCAATTGATAAAGATAAACATATCCTGCATAGTAGTTTATTTAGTAGTGACCTTAACTACCGTTATCTTATGTAATCCCCTTCAAGCAATGGGCCAAAAAGAAATTCAGTCATCTATATCAAACGCTACAACAATATCAGGTTTTTTGGCTTATGAGAATCCACTCCAAGGTATAAAAATACAATATCCATCTAATTGGACAATGTCAGTCAGTGATCTTCGAAGCTACACCGATGTTGTCGCATTTTACTCACCATTACAGAACCTTTCAGATGCTTTCCCTGCAAGGCTTGTCTTATCAGTGAGTAAATATTCGCAAAATATATCCTTAGATGAACACACTAATCTTACCGTTAGTGCATTAAATCGATCAGAAGATCTTATACTTAATGAATCAAATCCATTTACATTAGCAAAAAATCCAGCACACCAAATCATATTCTCGGCTATATCTCCTTCTGCGCCATTTAACTTCAATGTAATGCAGGTTTCGACTACAATAGGTGATAAACTATACATTCTGTCTTATGAAGCAGTAGCACCAAAATTCTCAAAGAACTTACCGACAATACAACAAATGCTTCATTCATTAGAGATTGAGTGAATAGCACAAAAATTATTTTTTCCATCCTGGATATAGGTAGTAGTAGAAATGGCAAGTCTAATCCCAGTCTAAGATAATATTTGATAAACCATCTAAGACTAAACTTAAACTATCTAGCTATGGCTTAGGAGAATAGACATGAAATAGTTACATTTAAGGTTAGAGTGATGAAGAGTGTGACGTCAACTCAATTCAGCTATAAATCTAAATGTAATTTTACTTGATATTACATAAGTTATTCATAGGAAGTGAATTTCAGCATAGTTGCTTACTTTCCTATATACTAGCAAGTGAAGTCAAACAATAACACTTGACTTATCTAGGATTTGACAAGTGCAAAAATAATATTGAGGCACCTATTTTCTTTTGTGTCTCATCATCTTATCACTTAGTATCGAATCGTCATAGATCATTATCACGAAGCTATGTGTAAACGATATTCAGTTAATCAATCCGATTATAAGAATATAGATTTACAGATAGAATCTACATTCTAATTGTAAGAGCATTTTGAAGAACTTCGAACGTTGCGGGAAGAATTCCTATTGGTTCACCATCAATTGTGACGGGTATATCTCTATCCTCCTTTGACTTTATTGAAACTTTCTTAGCTTGCCTATAGAATATGTCGCCCTCATTAGTATAATCACCATCTTTTATATTGAGAAAGTTCTCTATCATCTCTAGATTACTAGATTCCTTTAGAATGACAACATCAAGCAATCCATCTAAAATATTCGCTTCTGGCGCTGCTTTAAATCCTCCCCCTAGAAACCTACCGTTGGCAACGACACCCATTGTCATCTTTGTAAGAATATCCTCATGTCCATCATCGATGGAAATTTCACAGAGGCTACTTTCATATGCAGGTACAGTTGAAAATAGACCAGTCAGTGTAGAAATAAAACGGCTATTAACTACGTTTCGAACCTTTTTTGCCTTATCAATAATCTCCGCACCGATACCAATCTCAGCAGCATTGAGAAATATGCGGCTCGCTGCTTTTGAATGATTCTCCATATTTCTTGCCCTTACACTAATAACATCTATTTTCTGCAGTTTACATGCTTCAAAATTTTGACAACATTCTGCAAACTCTTCCGGCAAGTCTAGTGACTTAACTAATACATTTCTTGTTCCACATGGAAAAACAGCCATGACTACCTCAGAATTTATTGGCTTCAATACTGCTGCTTGGTTAAGAAATGAATTACTGCCATTGTTATTGTTTTCATTGCCATGAAGTCGGATATCTTCTTCAAAGAAGCCGTTTGCAACCTCATTTATAGTTCCATCCCCGCCTATTGCAACAATTTTTTTATACCCTTTTTTGATAAAATTAGTTGTAAGAGTTGTTCCGTCCCCTGATTTTTCAGTAAAAGCAACTTGAATGTTATCACCAAAAAGCCTTTTAATCATCAAATGAAGGCTGTCCCAATTTTTACCAGTCAATCCGCTCGCAGATTTTGGATTAACTATTACGGCGATCTCGATAGATTTTGTATTTGATTCAACAGTCATCCCGTTGTTCCTATTCTCTATTTATTCATTTTGAAGCATACTAAATTAATCTATCTGACGTTGTATCTATATATAATGTATCAGATGCTTTCCAATAATTAGTAGATCATTTTTTCGAATAAGGATATCTTGTTAATAGAATACTTTATTTATACTGAAGTCAGATAATGTGTTTATTGTTAACCTCTAAGAACCATAGTCAATCAAAATATGCAAACGCGGTATGTTATTGTCTAGACCGTTAATAGCGAAGATGATTGATAACTCGCATCTTGAAAATAGTGTGGAAGTTTTATCATTGATATAGTGTATTCGCTATAAGATCTAAATAGACCAGAATTAAACACTTTTTAGTTACATTGGAATGATTATAAATTATTATAAATTATTATCCTTTGTAGAAGACTTATGCTCCTTATAATATCCAAATACAATTACTGCTGCAACTCCTACAATTATTATTAGAGCAGCCATGTTGAAAATTCCTGACGATTCTTTAGCAAATTTACTCCAGGTTTCTCCAAAATAAAAGCCTACAATTGTTAGACTGATACTCCAAATTAGAGAACCAGCAAAGGTAAACAAAATGAACTTCACTATATTCATCTTACCAAGGCCAGCCGGAATAGAGATTATTTCACGAATGCCTGGTGCTAGCCTTCCAGCTAATACAGCTACCGTTCCATGTTTCTCAAACCATAATTCAGCTCTTTGTAATTTTGATTCGTTAATTAAAACGTATTTTCCAAGTCGAAGGATTGCAGGTCTTCCAATCTTTAAAGCAATAAAATAAATCATTATTGCTCCAACAGTAGAACCTAAAGCTCCTATTGCGGCCATTCCTATTGCATTTCCTAATCCAAGCCCTTTACTTTGTGCAGTAAATCCTATTAATGGAAATATAACTTCACTTGGGATTGGTGGAAATATCGTTTCAAGCAATGTTGCTGCAAAAACACCAAGATATCCTATACTAAATATCCATGATGTTATTGTATCAGTTATGTTCTGAAAACTAAATGTTTCATATATTGCCAGGAGAATAATAATGTAATAAACGTGCAATTTGTGTCTGTAAGACTGGTAGATGGTTTGTCATAAAAATATATGTGTTATTATCATACATTACAAATGACCAAACAGGGACTGATTCAGAGATATCAAAAGAGTTATTAAATAAAAGAAAATATCGAAAGTTGTGGTGTTGTATATATAGATATACTGAGTTGCTGAACATGTATATATACATACATAACATGAACTATCATTATTATCCTCGTGAGTCTTGATTTTTCTCCTCTACATTACTACTATCGTCATCATCGCTTCTGCTTTTGTTTGAATTTGAGATATCAGAATCCCCAAAGGTTCATTTTTCCCGGGATAGTTAGATGATGAAGAGATTTGTCATTGCTATCGGTTGCTGCAGCATTAGAAAACCTTTGTCTACTTTTGTATTGTCGTCTACGACTGCGGAATCTTGGTTATAACTATTATTATTATCACCATTTTATTCCTTATCTTCTTTTATTGATGTTGATCCACATACTCTAGTTGCCGGAGGATCCAGGTCTAATTTTCGGTAAAGGATATAGGAGAATCCTCGTGATTTTGTCAAGTATAAACCAAACAAATGAGTAGATGATCAAATAGTGGGCAGATTATGTCCTGACTTTAAAAATACTATTATCTCTTGCAATCTATTCTTGTCTTTTTAAGGTTCTGTTAACTTCACGGGTTATCTATCAAGATGTTAATTTTAGGGTGATGACAGTAAAAGCTATAAGGGTAAGTGTATTCTTGTTAAATAAGAGAAAGTGGCAAAAAATAGGGAGTTGGTTTGAAAACTAATGTCAGTTCGATGTGCCTAGCACCGCTTCTCGATTTAGGAGGGCGACATACTTCCCGTGTATATGCACGAACCTTTACGCATCTGCACCTAGCAGCCATTTTTTCCGCTACGACCACCCTGTCTATCATATTGGCTTAATCACTTAGTTAGTTATCACCCGACAGTTAACAAGAAGAATTATCGCCCATCAAATTAACAGAATCCTTTTTAATTAGGCTTTATATTTTACATATTTGAATTTGCAAAATCCATATATGTGAATAAGCGTCAATTCTATACTCGTGTCATGTGAAAAGAAATATTGGTGTTCTTACTCTCCACTTTTAGAGTATTTCTGTGTGATCCTTCCTATAATGTATCGTAAGTTCTTCTGCAGTAGAAAAAACTCTTCCACAATTCTCACATTTGTGGTTGGTTGGTTCACTCACAGGGTCTGATTCTGATGTCATTAAATAAACTTCTAAAATATAATATATAGAAGTTTAGTAGTGTTTGCAATTTTAATAACACTCTTAAATTATAAACAGCTGGCACATATGGATACTCAATGAGTAAGATCGCTGGTAGAGGAATGACTAATTACGGGTCTCTATTAGAGGCTGCAACGAATAAATTAGAAGCATGGAATTGGAATAAAATTAGAATATTATATAAAACTAATAGATAAGATTCCAGATACCAAACTATCACATAATTGAAATAGCTTCTCAAGAATAACAAAATATAGAATGGTTATAACTTGTCATTATATCGTATTGAGGAATTTTGTTAATACAAGAAAGAAGATTAATACAATATTATAGTATTTGCAAGTATCTCCTTGACGAGCATTACCAGTATTATTTCGATACCTTTATCTCGATCCATTCTTGGATTATTCTACAACGACTATATTCATAAAAACTAGCGCGAAGTATATCATAAGAAAAGTTCTATCTTATGCTATAATTACAATTCTGCTTTTTGATATCCCCGTTAAAGATAGTGCAATAGATCGTCGTTTAAATAATGTAATTCATAATTTTTGACAGATGACCAGTTATCTGTTGTTAAAAAAGACTGGATCTTTTATACCCAATGAATTGAAGGCTTCAATCCTCTGTACACATGCATAACACTGTCCACAATGTGTTTTGGATTTATTACTATGACAGCTCCATGTTAATTCAATAGGCACATTTAACTCAATTGCCAAATTGATGATATTTTTTCTATCCATTTCAGCTAAAGGAACAAGTATCATGCAAGGATCGTCATTACAGAACAAACATCCGCGCTTAATTAATAAGTTTAGTTTTTCTATGTAATCTTTTGTTGCGTCAACAAAAAATGTCCCATCATGAATATTGTGGCCTCCTATAATCCATTTTATATTAAGAAATTCGGCATAGTGTGCCGCTATTGAATAAAATATCAGGTTTCTTGCAGGAACATATGATGCCCATCTTGCATCGTAGTCGGGCGTGGGATGATTACCATTATAAAAATCAGAAAATTCTTTAATAAAGGGAATGTTGACCTCCAGAAAGTTTACAATACTTACTCTCCTTGCTAATTCCACTGCAGCCTTTTTTTCGTTTTCAAGCCTATTGTAATAATTGAAGGTAATTATAGAAATTTCTGAAAATTTTTTTTTAGCCCAGTAAAGACAAGTGGCTGAATCCAATCCGCCAGATAGCATTACAAGAGCGTTTGTTTTCTTCATCATCTAACCTTTTTTACTTCAGCTATCATGTGTGCTCCCTTATTTACTCCTTCATAAACATATATGCCCAAAGCGTCTACAGTTGATGGCATCTTTGGAGCAAGCAGCTTGATTATTTCAGTTGAAAGGTTTTCTACTGTAGCTTCGCCTGGCAGCAAGAAAGTAGTCATCTTTGGTAATTGTAGACTGAAAAAGCCTCGTGGTCCTTCAAAAGATATATGATAGTAAAGATCATCTTCTTTTTGCAGATATTTTGTATTAATGAAGAATTTATGGTCGAGGATACTTAATGTCTCTTTGATTATTCTCTTGGCTTCACCAAAATCAATAATAAGATTATTTTTCATATCACCGATTATTTCGACCATGATAGTGGATGTATGTCCATGCAGTATAGAACACTTTTCAACTAATGGTAAAATATGTGCATAGTCAAAAGCAAGAGAAGGATCTTCTATGAATATGGAGCCAGTTTGGTTGTAGTCAGAATTAAAGAAGAAGAAAGAGTCTAGTTCATTGACTCTACCAGCATATTTTGAGTGCCCAACAGCAATAATTTTAATTTCTGGTAGGTCTCTTCGTATACGAAGGAATTTATTAACATCGTTTTCGCAATCTATAACCTCAATATATTTACCATCTATTTTAAAATCAACATTTACTATGTCGTTATTTTTAAGTTTCAACGTTACATCATATTCAAAATTCTGTCCTAAAAAAGATAGCATCTTTGAGATAGATAATTCTGCTCTGGTTCGAAATAGGTTATCTTTATTATCAATGTATTTGATGTCATTGTCAAGGGCTATTCTTTCCATTTGTATATTTCTAATAAAAAGTAACTATTGTGACTTATAAACCGTTTATTGTGTTATTTTTGGAATTTCAGTTTTATTGTGAGACTCCATTCTCCTGTCATAATTCTACCTACCTTGAGTTAATTACTAATACGTTCTTTTGTAATATTAAAAGGGGATTATGGAGATTGTATTTTCAAAAGTCAGAAGAGAATAATCAAGATACATAAAATGGTCAGTGAACAGGGAGGAGTGTAAGGTCAGAGAAAGGAAGTAAAAATGTAGAAGATTATACAAAAGTTGCATCGATAGGAAAATCTTAAATGATATGGAATTTTCAGCAGATGAGAATAAGATAATTCAATATGTACGACTACCATCTGCTTCACTGATACTCATAAAAGTAAAAATATATTGTCAATACTTCAGAATACAGAAAATAAACAAAATCCGAATGTTTCTGAGGTTAGCAGAGCTGCTGGGCTGGCTTAATAAAAAACTAAACTGCGGTTATATTACCACCAATGAATATAACGATATATGTATATGCATTTTCTGTAAGCAGAAAAGTATATGTATGTCACTAATTGTATAAGACAAAAGTCAATCTAACAAGAAAGGAAGTATAACTTGATAAATGTGTTAGTTTATCTCACTAGTTACGTCAAAATTTGGAAAAAGATTAAACTAACGGTCTTAGAGGACTGAAACGAGTAATATAGTATCGAGACTTAGGGTTGTTATTAAACGAACAAATATTATATTTATAAAAACTAATACTTGTAACTTTAGATATAAATATTCAAACAATAACATTTTATTAACAACTAATAATCTATATGTTAAATGGAAAACAATGGTATCTTAATGTTATATTTCGCCAGTTAAGAAATTGGGAGTATCAATATATTGCTTACCGATCTGAAAAAAGCGCTCTTTGAGGCAGTAGTAGATACTATAAACAATAATAGTTCTTCTTTAGCAGTTGCTTTTTCAGGAGGAATTGATAGTTCTTTACTTGCAAAAATATGCAAAGATCTTGGAACGAAATTTACATTATTGACTGTTGGATTCCCGTTATCCCATGATATAGAGTTTTCTAAAAAGATTGCTCTAAAATTAAATTTATCACATAAGATATCTTTATTAAACCCAGAACATTTCCAAAAAGATTTACTCTACATTCAACAAAAAATAGCTTGTAGGAATATTTCTCATATTGAAAATTGTATAGCATATTTCTATATCGCGAGAATGGCCAACCAGAATAATCTTCGATTAATTTTAACTGCAAATGGTTGTGACGAATTATTCTGTGGTTATAATAAATTCAGATTAATATATGAAAAGGGGGAAAAAAGGCTAGTAGACTTGATGGATGAAAGAATAGCTAACGAACATGTGCTCATAAAAGAGATAGATAAGATAACAACAGAATTTGGAGTACTTACAAAACAACCATTTTTATCGCAAAAATTCATTAATTTTGCTAAGGGCATACCCATTGAAAAGAAGATCACCGGTACTGACGATTTTATGCGAAAACATATTTTGAGAGAATTAGCTCTTTCTCTGGATGTTCCAAGAGAATCTGCAATGAAACCAAAAAAGGCTCTTCAATATGGTTCATTAATTCACAGAAATTTCAAGGCGGTCAATAAAAATAACAGAATAGTAAGCGTATAAAAAGAGCAACGAAAATTAGCACGCATCTAATCTGAAATACAAATTAGAATGAAACATCAAATTTATTTACTGTAATTGATATAATATTTCTTATTTGTTGCCTTTACCATCCTTACAACATTCGCTATAATTTTTGATGATGCTGATAGATGGTTTTTTGCATTAAATATATCTTTTAATTCTAAGGGAGTAAGGCACTTTGATAGATTAGAAT
>JBKPPX010000324.1:0-2833 GCA_046733815.1 Thermoproteota archaeon
GCCAACACATTTTTGTTTATCAGTATTAAGAATATTATTGTTATTCATATTCAGAAAGGTGAATGGTCACAAGTTAGCACGAATATCAGTAAATAGGACCCGGGCAGGAATTTTTTTAGGTATGAATCCTGCATGCATGAAGACATTCTTGTGTTTGAGCGATATTTAGTATGTTTCAAGTATGCAATAATCGTAGCAGAAACCAATACTATAATAATTGATCCTGCTTAAATATGCTGACAGAATAGGATCCAATTAAATCTCAAATTTCAATAGAATAGAATTTTACACTTTGTTAAATAGGATTTGTTTTATCTCCTTATTATCCAATAAGTTGTCAATAAGTTTTGCTCTTTCTTCTTGAGGAAGTTCGCCAGACAGTTCAAGCGAATCAATTGCCTTAAGCTTCCAAAAAATGTCGACTGCTTTTTCGATGGTTTTTTGAGCATCATAGACTACTTTACCAAAGGCGGTCAAAAAGTGCTTTCCATTCTTTCTCTTTACTAATCCAACTTTCGTCATCCGAGATAATCTTGAATAGTACTGTTTGCGAGTAAGATTAATCTTGGCTCTAAGAGTATCACTGTCTCCGTTTGTATCGGCGATGTATCTGAATAGTTCTAAAGATTGCTTATCAGAAATCGCGGCTAATACATTATCTGCTGTGTGCAGCATTGGCATTTTGTATTTTTTTAGAGTAAGTTTGTTATTATACCTTTATTGGCAAAATTTAGTATTTCTTTCCAAATAGTCTCTTTTTCTTGAGAAAAAGTAGACTCGAATCCTACGTATAGTTATTTAATGCATTGTCAACTGAAATAACTTCAATATGTGTCACATATTGGAGAAAAATATTCAGAATACTCTAAAGTAAAATATTTAAACCATAATGTACACATCTGAAGGTTAGATAAATGTCGTCTGTAGCAGCTGAAGAATTGGTCAATCGGTCTAGCAAATTGCTGACTGTATTATCAAAACGGAATAATTTGTCGTTGTTTATCTCTGCTAAGAGCGGCCTAATGGCAGAAGCCTCATCTCCTGAACGCACTAGCCTTTCAAAGAAAGTATATTATACAAGCTTAAAACAACTTATCAATAGTGGATTAGTAGAAAAATCTGACGGTAAATACGTGCATACCACTTTTGGATCCGTCGTTTATCAAACACACATTATAGGATTGATGGATCAATTAAGGAATCAAAAGCAGATGATAATGATTGATACTTTAAAGCATAGCGACCAGTTTTCTGAAAGTGACATTGACAGTTTTGTTAATAAGATAATTGGGGCGACGAACAATTTATCTGAAGATGCACGTTCCAAAATTGAAATTGTATTGACATATGAAGATATGGTATCTGCAATTGTTGAACGAATTGAGTTCTCCAAAAATGAAATTCTGCTCGCGTCTAGATATTTTAACGAAATAATAATTAACAACATCCTTCGAAAAGCAAGGTCAGGAATAAATGTAAAGGTAATCGCTGAAAAAGCATTAGTTGATCAATTCTTTGAACAAAATAATAAGCACCTCCAGGTAAACGATAAGAACGCTGTTGAACGTACAAATGTTGTAGCAAATCCTTGGTATCCTGGCAATATAAGTAGACGATTGGCTGATGTACCATTTAGTATGACAGTCTTTGACACAAGTGAGGTGGCGATTGAATTAATCAATGCAAATGAACCTAAAAGTTTTCATGGTGCCATTTTCATACGAGATGAAAAAACTTGCAGACGGATGTTAGAATATTACCAGAAGTTATGGGATTCTGGTTTGAGTGGCGATAATAATGGAAATAATAATAATAATACCAAATTAATAACCGAAACCAGTGCCAGCAGAAGATATTATAATCGATAATAAAAGTAAAGAAATTCACAAGAATGCCAAGAGCATCGAGATTTGCATTAGAACATTCAAATATCTCATTGTTGGTCTAATTGACTTTATCGAATCGATGTCATGTAGTCTATTACTTATCTTTAAAATAACTGCTATTATTGCAATACAAGTAGCTATGGTAGTAAGCGCTCCTAGCATATTTATATGTAAAATGTCATAACTTAGCCCTGTTAGAATTATTATCATAATAGGTACGGAGAGCATAATCATCAAAGTTCGTTTCATGCCAAGAACTATTGGGAATGTATGTCTTCCGACTGCTCTATCTCCATTTATATCTGCAATGTCCCCTAGTGGTGATAGAATAAAATAAAAAACAAAAAATGCAAATGTGGTATATAGTATAGGCAAAGAAAGATCTAACGTGGCCATTCCTCCTATTAATGACAATAATCCGGCTCCTGCAGCTGTAATTACAGTTTTTAAAGCGAATTTATCTTTCAATTTGAATTTTGGATGTGAATAAAAAATAGCCAGCGCAGTATAAATGATTGAAACACCAAATGTGTAGAAATTAATAGATGCTGCTAGGCATAGACCAAAGGTAAACATCAGACAAACTGTAATAATAAGCTGGTTTTTGGTTACTTTACCTGTGATTGATGGTCTGTTTGTTTTATTTATTTTATCTACTTCAAAATCTGTCAAGTCGTTATACACATAAGCAGCGAGCCCCAGCCAGTAACTTGCTGTAACTATACCTACAGCAATATACGCATTGAAATTTTCTTCCGATCCCAATATTACTGTTATAAGAGTCGCAATAGGGAAACAGTAGATAGGCGCTGTTCGAGCTTTTACATAATATACAAAAGTGCGTAAGAAGGGTAATCCATATTCCTGGATTGTTTTTGTCACTCGTCTTTTAACAAAAACAGCCTTTTTAGTCACCATGTCTGGACTAGCTGTCATGAGTAGTTACC
>JBKPPX010000325.1:0-1049 GCA_046733815.1 Thermoproteota archaeon
GCAATATACAAAGGGATTGGTTTTTGTGGTTTTGTATATAGATTAGAATCTTTCACCCAATAGTATTCTCCTTTGAATGTTATCCATTCTTCTGTCCATAGCTTTTTAATTAATGCTATTGCCTCTTTTGTGCGCTGAAATCTTTCTTGGGTTGGAGGCCACTCATTACCGGAAGTTACTTCATTGAGAGATTCTCCTAAACCAACTCCCAAGAACACCCTATTAGGGAACATGTATCCAAGGGTTGCAAAGACTTGAGCTACTACCGCTGGATTATATCTAAGAGTTGGAGCTGTAACACCAGTACCTATTACTATATTGCTTGTTTTCGCTAAAGCAGCACCCATCCATGGCCAGGCTGCCGCACCAGAAGCTCCAGTATGCCACCAAGGCATATAATGATCACTTGACCAACATCGTGCTATACCATTTTTATCCATAAAAATGACATCATTTAATAAATCGGAAGGATTTACCTGTTCATGAGCCGCTTGAATACTAATTTTTACCATATCTTTAATTCTTCTTCAGGACAAAATATGATTTAGCAGTTTTGTATAATCTGGTTTATGCAGATAAAAAATTGAAATACTAATCATTTGACATTGCTCAAGTGGATTATGTACACAAGAGTATTGCATCCAAGGAACCCGTTAGTATATTGGCTATTGTATCTGGTGTAATTCAAGACAGATTTGACTTGAGAGTTCCACCGAACCTGCAGTAGTAGACATCTATAACTAATAAGACAAGAATAAGATGACTATATCTTGATCTTCATTCTTTGCCATCAACACATTGGGTCTATCCTCTGAAGGTTTTTTCTATGCTAGCCCTCAAGTCCCGGTTTTTAATAATGACACCGTCCACAGATCGGCTTTGAATACCTCTTCTTTTCATTAGAAGCGATCTATACCTGAACTTATTATGCTCTTTGTTGCAAAAGAGGATCGAGAGCAGAAGTAAAAGAATAACAATCATGAACATAAAGGAAAAATGTGAATATGCTATTGTTACATACTACTGTGGTATTAAATCCAGCGTTGAGC
>JBKPPX010000326.1:0-2036 GCA_046733815.1 Thermoproteota archaeon
TGCAACAATAATTGGAAGAGCAAATAAGGATGCTAGCGGACAAGTTTTAGATGCAGCTATGCGTACTACCATGGAAAGATTAAGGACATGGGACTTTAGAACACAAGCTCACAGTTCTACTGATAGAAATCTTAGACAAGCATTTAGTGAACTTGGTAGATTAAAGGATAAACTTGGATTACCGGATTCGGTAATAGAAAAGACTGCTTATATCTATAGAAAAGTTCAGGAACGAGGATTGGTGCGGGGACGGACAATATCTTCAGTATTAGCCGCAGCTGCATATATAGCATGTAGAGAAATGGGAATGTCAAGAACCCTAGACGATATCGCCGACCTTAATAATATAAAACATAAAGAACTTGCAAGAACCTTTAGACTGCTAGTCTTAGAACTTGACCTTAAAGTTCCAATGATTGACCCTATGAAGTGTGTTGTTAAAGTTGCAAACAAGGCCAAATTAAGCGAGAAGACGAAACGTCAAGCAATGAATATTATGCATGATATTATCCAAAGTGGTGCGTCAGCTGGAAAAGATCCTATGGGCCTCGCAGGCTCAGTCATATACATGTCTTCATTAAATACTGGCGAAACTGTAACTCAAATGGATATTGCAGATGCGGCAGGTGTGACAGAAGTAACCATAAGAAACAGGTACAAGGATATAAAGAAGACAAAATGAATGGGAGTGGCTAGGTTTAAGCGGCAAATACTTTCTGCTTAATCTCGTTTGCTTTATCTATAAACAATGATTGCTAGGAAATCATATAGGTAAATAGCAAAGTATACTTACAGTATTAGCGTATATTTAGAGTACAATAACGGTATCTATCTATACAGATGAAATGATGAGTATAAATAATTTCATTATACTTGCATAGTTTTATAATTATCGAGATAGATTATTGGAGCAATTGTTACTATCTGCATGAGCCCTTGCCAAGAGCTTTGCTACTCTAATAGGCTCTGGTATCGATCCTTGTAGCGTAAAGGCATTAAGTGTATTCAATGCTCCTTTTAATGACAAACCCCAATATCGGATATAGAGCAATTTGTCAGTTTTTAATCTCACTTTGTCTCTGCTACCTAGTTTACGATACTGCTCAAGTTTCATCTCTGATTTTTCTAAGAAATGATTTCTTATATGCTCTTCTAGACCTGCTGAATCTTCGAATGTAATTGCAATTACTGGAAGTCCTGTTATATTATTTAGTTGTTCGCCGTCAATGATATTATACATGCTAATAATGAGTCCATCTAACAATATACAATTAATATCATCTCTTTCCAAGGATCTAAACATACAATGAATACTTTTCGTTGAATCGTCGCCTTTCAATGTGGAATTGCCAAAGACTATTCCATCTACTATCAGATCACGCCGCATTACAACTCCTCCAAGAGTTGATGTCAAATTAGATTTCTTGAAACTTTCAGCGATTCCAAAGATTCGAATTCCTCTTTTTTCAGGATGAAAATGCCGATGAAGCTTACAGCATTTATTAATTGCTGTGTTCATCTCACGAGTCCCCGAAATTAAAAGACCGTATTGATGTAAAAGGGTGGTTTATGAGAATATTCGTAATCGTCATAGCAACAGATATCTTTAATTGCAATACCACATATTCTAGCGAGTTCTTTTTGATAAGGCTTTTTATTGAATGACTGCTTTACCGATTATCCTAGTTCCTAAACTATCAGGCTTTAAAACTACACATGTCTGTCTATGTAAATATACAATGGGCTTTTCAGGTATAATTTCAACCATCTCTCCAATTAATTTTATTTTTGCAGGTTTAATTTGTAGTCCAATAGATATCAGATAGATTTGATTTTCAGCAATATCATCTTTAGAAAAAGCACTCTTTGTGAATTTTGCGTAGACTTTCTCTGACGATACTTCTACTGTATTCTGGGGGCATATTATATCTCCTCTATTGATATTACTAGCATGCATACCTTTCAGTGCGAGCCCTACTCTTGCAGGACTCTGAGATTCTATTACGGTATCATCATGCATCTGTATCGATTTAACC
>JBKPPX010000327.1:0-11584 GCA_046733815.1 Thermoproteota archaeon
CTATTAATCCGTCTGTCAGTCAGCTTAAATGATGCCTAATATGTTTATTGTATCTCTTCTTTCCCAATTTATCTATTAGATTCTGAGTTCCGACTGTTGCATTATCACTATTATCAGTGTTATTATTCTTTTTATTATCATTAAAAATGTATACAACTTGAACACACTTTTTCGTCTAAGTTTAACATTTTCAATACTGTTATAACTTATTATTAGTTAACCATACTATCTATTGTGGAGTGCTACTTTACTCTTGTTGCTTCGAAACAGGATGCAGCAAGTATGACTATGGCTAATTACCTTATATACTACAAAGATTTTTCTGTATATAATAAGAATAATAATAGTGAGGCTCATACCTCAAAAGTATATAAAAAAATTAAACTTCATATCTCTAATGAAAGTTTACTCTATATAGAAGATTTAGATACAAAATATCCTAATTCCAAAGCTTTTATTTTTTTATCAAAGCATAGATCTGAAAGCGGAATCCCTACTTTGACTTGTCATTGCACTGGAAATTATGCAAATAATTCCTATGGCGGAAACACACGGGAGTTAGCAATATCATATCCATATTTACAAAAAAGATATCTACAGGAAATTAATAATGCTAAACCATCTCTTCTGAATTATGAGATTGTTATAGAAGCAAGCCATCACGGACCTACATCGTTAAAAAAGCCAGTCTTGTTTATTGAAATTGGTTCTGCAGAAAGGCAGTGGATTGACAAAAATGCTGCTTCTATAGTATGTAATTGTCTGCTAGGAGTTCTCGAAAGTGGATTAGGACAATGTAAAAAAGTTGGAATTTGTTTGGGAGGGACACACTATCCTTTAAAATTTAACAAGTTGTTATTGGAGTCAGAATTCGGCATTGCTGCCGTAGCTCCAAAGTATAATTTAGGATCGGTTGATAAAGATATGTTAAATCAAATGATTGCAAAGAGTATAGAAAAAGTGAGATATATAATAGTTGACTGGAAAGGACTGGGCAAGGAAAAAAATAGAATAATGACATTAGTAGAAAATACAGGTCTTGAAGTGTTAAGAGTTTGATATAGTTATTGCAATCAATGCGTTAACTTGTTAGAATTCTATGGTAACAAAAATAGGTTGGTATTAGATACACTATATCAGATGAGCGGATAATGATCTACAATATGAAAATTTCGGCAATCATATAGCAGATAGTCTCTCTATGCGTATACTAAGAAATAGGAATTGATTAAATGAGATGGAATAATAGATATATTGAAAATGAAGAGGAATTATTCTACGAGTCTTAAAAGAGATTGAGGAAGAAACTGAGTATATAAATATAAGTCTTCTTTGCATTAGCAGGCCACTAGAATTTGCTGAATGATAGGACCATATATTCTGGATTGTATATGCTTGTCTCTCTTTTATGAATACAATAGAATTGAAAATTATTGAGACACGAGGAATATATCTGGAAAAACCGCAAGAAATTAAAATTATGAACTGTTCTGCATTCAAAAGGTATTAGGAAGTATATCTATTCGATTGAACAATTGAATTCGGTTACGAATAAGTTATATACTCTAGCCATTATCCAATAAACTCAGTTATTTTATAGATATTTTCATATAGTAAAAGGTGTTATTTTTGCATGTAGATAATTTAATGACCAAAATAGATAGAAAAATTCGGAAAAACTCTTAATGAAAGATAAAGATGTTTACAAACGTATAGTTGCAATTCCTGCAGGTAAAATTGCGACATAAAGAGGTATTGCTAACGCTCTTGGTCATCTTCTTGCTGCGCGCACAGTAAGCAATATTCTAAATAAAAATCCGAATTCTCTAGTAGTTCAATGCTATAGAATTATTTGTTCAAATGGTAAGCTAGGACGTTATGCCTATGGATCGGCAGTGAAAGGAGAACTATTGGAAAAGGAAGGAGTAAGATTTCAAAAAGCGATTGTGAAAGATTTTGGTATCTGTAGAGTAGTTTAAAAAAACGAAAACAATACGAAAGTTAACGAGTCTTTGATTGTTTTATAAGGTCACGCAGATGAGCCAAGGATCGCACCTGACCTCCACTGAATTTTTTATAAAGAGACCAATATGTTTCTCGATTGATATCATTCCTGTCTTTTAGAACCTTTAAATGATATCTCATAGATCTAACTCTAATGACATGTACTTCTTTCTTGCCAGTTCTCGCTGACTTTTTCCCTTTCTTTGAACCTGCGCCCATTCCATGTTTCCTGCGTATAGCAAGTTTTGCTTCAGCACGGGCTCTTGAAGTTCCTCTTGGTTTGACAGTCCAAATTGTCCCACTCTTAATTAAAGCACGAAGATTTTCGCGAGTAATAGAATCTGCTACATCATCTAGCTGATCTGGCTCAAACCTTACTCTATTTGCACCTACCCCCAACATTCTTGCGATTAATTCTCTCTTCTTTCTTATATTTACTACCATCTCAGAATTTCTCCTTATCTTTCCTATCTTCCTCATCCTTTTTTGAGGCGAGTTTACCAGCATTCAATAGTTTAATACCCATGCTAGTAGCCTTTGCAATGATCTCTTTTCTTTTTCTTGTTCCTACTGTGTGTCCCAATCTAGCGGCATCTTTTTTTGGATCTAGTTTAGTAACATCATTTACATTGAAAACAAGATTATCAGTATATCCTGACGGATGTAGCCCTCTTGCTACTCTCGGACCTCTATAACCAATCTTAACAAGTGCAGGTACACCAGACACTTGCTTTCTCATTTTGTTGTCCTTACCTTTAGGTTTCCTCCAGTTCTCAGATAAGCGATCATATCTCCAACTCTCTTGTCTGACAAATTTTGGTCTTTTATCAGAAATTCTTTTTCTAGCCTGGAGTAATTCCTTGTTAATGACCATAGCGATATCAATAAAAATTTTAAATAAATATGTTTCTCACTAGGAGCATTTATTATTACTTTAGAATGCACACAAACAAGAAATTGGAATGTACTGCAGCTTTAAGTAATATAAAAATAAGTAATACTTCAAGATCTTACAGGAAAGCTGCTATACTCTACGTTTTATTTTAAATACTGAACATATATATAATAATTATGTAGAAACATATAAGAATATTTTATGCTTTACGTTAAATACAGAACAGAAAGGGTTAATAGTTCCATCTTTGGTCTATTGGGAAGATGAAAAAATATGAGCTCCCTCCGTTACCATATAATTATGATGCACTAGAACCACATATTGACACAAGAACTATGGAAATACATCACACAAAACATCATCAAACTTATACAGATAAACTCAATGCAGCACTTGAAAAATGTCCTCCTGAAGTTCAAGAAAAAGACATTGTGGAAATATTATCGAATCTTGATCAGGTTCCGGCTGATCAAAAAAGTGCAATCAACTTTAACGGCGGAGGATTTGATAACCATCGAATATTTTGGAACAACATGAAACCAAATGGTGGAGGTGAACCAAGAGGGTCTATTGCTGATGCAATAAATACATCATTTGGAAGCTTTTCGGATTTTAAAGAGAAATTCTCTTCTACTACCACATTGATTCAAGGTAGCGGTTGGGGATGGCTTGTCTATAATCCATCTACCAATAAAGTAGAATACAAAGCAATGCCAAATCAAACGAGCCCAAGAACAGAAGGTTTGATCCCTCTATTAGGATGTGACGTATGGGAACATTCATACTATCTCAAATATCAAAACAGAAGACCAGACTACGTTTCTGCTTGGTGGAATGTTGTAAACTGGGATGATGTAGCAAATCGTTTTGAGAGAGTGAAGAAATAATAACAAATACTTTTTTGTTAGGTCATATGATAGGACTAGGAATAAAAATCCTTATTATTTGATCACACACACATATATACAAAACTTACTCTTATAGTTATAGAAAATAATGATGACATTCTCAAAATAGTCCAAGAATAGTGTTGGTTTATTCAGCGGAGCAAGATCACTAATTTATTACAAAAGACAAGCATAGATACTCTGTTATATTTAGAATATCTCTATTCAATGTAATTTGCAATTCTATCTGTTGTTTATCAAGATAAATTGAAAAAGGTGAATAGATTGAAATATGCATATGCAAATATTACTCAATCAACTTCCGCCAACAAATCAACTTAATTAGCTAATTGTAACTAGTACTCAACAACACTATTTATCATCATCATCACTATCATAGTAGTCATCTAACGAAGATACCAACTAGTGATAATAATACTACCGTTCAACAAGATAGCGGACAAACTCTACAGTAGAACAAGTATGTGCATTTAATTCAAAAACCAAATCCAGAAAACAGCAACAACAACAAGAAAACGAACAACCAGCAATCAAAAGTAGGCATACTTTCTAAATCTCTTTAATTGTCTCTTTTCTTTAGTCGAGTAATTTGATAATAGTCACCACCGTCATATATGGTAATCGCCGCAATTGGTTGGTGACTAATAAATAAGGAATAAAAAAGGATGGAGAAAGAGATTATTTATTATTATTATTATAATATCCATTTGACAGCAATAATCGTTATTATGTCATAGTATCACATTAAAGGATAGTAGTAATAAGATAAACGCTAGAGAAATAAATATTGTTGTTGTCAAAACTAAACATTCCCGAGATTAAAATATATCCTCTAGCCTATTATTATATTATTGACCTAATAATAAGAATAATCCAACTATGAAGACAAAGCCTATGGTATTATTAATTGCCTTTGGACTTTTTCTTACCTTTGCGTTTTGCAGCAATACTATATATGCGGAATTACAAGATATAGGAGTAAAAATTACATCTCCAAGTGCAGGTCAAGAAGTTCCGGTAGGCGAACTAACTATATTTGGAACATCGACAGATAATGAAACCACTGATTGTCAGGTTCAGGTAGATGTAAATGATATAAAACCATTCCAGAATGCAACGGCAACTGGACCTATGAGGGAAAATGATTATTCGACATGGATTTTTTCCTATACACAAGACTATCATCTTATTAGAGAAGGTGCAAACGAACTGACTGCTAAAATATCTTGTCTTTATGGTCCCGTTAGTTTAGCTAAATACTATACTGTAAATGTCATAGGAATAAATAAAGGGTAAGAACAATAATCAGAGCATAAACGGAATATAGTATCTTAGTTTAATGACCTTTTCTATTATTGCTTTTTCTCCTTACAATAATTGAAGATACCATATATAGCAAAAATCCACTAATGGCCATAATTAGTCCATAAAATGAAATTGCGCCTCTATCGAAATAGCTTCCTAATCCCATTAATATTGCTCCCATAAATAATAACCCCAGTCCTGCCCGTGCAGAACCGGGCATTCTAATTTTGTTTGCTGTAGACAAGGTCCTGTATATACAAGAATAACATTAGGCAATAATATTTGTGAATGTTTTTATTAAGCATAATTTTTCTTCTTATTCAATATTGCTATGAAAATTGCAGTCGTTGGAATAGGTGTTGCTGGAGCATATCTTATGAATAGATTAAGCGATGATCATGATAATCAGGTAGTAGGCTTTGAGAGAATGGCCAAAACCGAGCATGATGCTGTATGCGCATGGGCAACATGCCAGAATGTAATGTCAGGTTTAGCAAAAAATTGCGGCCTAAATTTTGATCAATATATCCTACATAACGGAAAATATATGAAAGTTGACGTTAAAGAAACCAATGGAAGCAGAAATAACAGTATAGATATTCGTTTAAAGGGGATGGTAAGTTATGATAAGTTAAAATTAATTCAAGACATGATAAGGGGTACAAAAATAGAATTTGGAAAGATGCCAAAAAAAGAGAACCTTGAATCCGATTTTGATATCATTATTGATTCAACCGGATTTCATCGAAACTATCTTCCAAAACCAAAAAAAGAGATGTGGATTCCATGTGTCCAATACAAGGTAAAATATGGCAGTAATGACGTTCCCTATGACGATTTCTACCTGCAGGCATTTCCTTCAATGACTGGTTATTTCTGGTATTTTCCACTCGAAAATGGCTATGCACATATAGGAGCAGGAGATTTTGAAAGAAGACAGAATAATAAATTTGTTAATGAATTTTTGAAAAAATATAAATGCGAGATTATAAAAAAAGTTGGAAGACCTATTCGAATTAGTCCACCAATAAATTGCGAACCATTTACAGATGGTAGGAAAACAGTTGGTGTAGGAGAGTCAATAGGTACCGTTTATCCATTACTTGGTGAGGGAATAATTCCTGCGACATGGTGTGCAGAGTTATTTATTCAACAATTGCACAACAATATAAATGCATATAGGGATGCTGTATTAAAAAGATTTGGAATATACAAACTTGTGTTCAATTTTATCCAAATGAAAATATCAGGAAAGTTCAATATGATAAAGCATTCATATGATTTATTAAAAATATATAATCACATGAAAAGAGAGGAAAATCGTTATGGAATGGAAATCAAAATTGCGGATATGATAAAAATTTCAAAGGTTTGAAGAAGTTCCATATAAACGGAAGTATTAATAATTTAGTCTCTAGTAATTTTACCATAAAATAAGATCTTTTCAAGATCATTATTGCTACTATCACATGTCCACTGTGAGGAACAGTTATTATATAGCTCGATTTTGATCTACTATAGCCAATGTCCACAATAGTTGTTGAACTATACAATATAGAAAATTAAATATGTGAATTTTATTACTTTGACACTTTCAGATATCTATACGCTTTATTTTGTGTAAATAAGTTTCAAATTAGATAATTAGATATCTTTCTTATCAATCATGAAAAAATATCAAAATCATGAATTTTAACTCATATCACTATGCTTTGCAAAAATTGCTTTGATTCTTTCTATACCATGTATATCTTCTATAACTTTCGCAGTCTGAAAGGTAACAAGTTCTTTCCAGTCTTCATCGTTTGCCATCCTCGATCTAACTTCTGTTGCAGACAATTCTTTTCTTCGATATAAAGGTGGTTCAACAACTTCTATCTCCCTTTGTCTAAATAAAAGAGCGGTAAGAATATCGTTTGTAAAAACTATATTGTATTTTGGAACTAGAATGTCCACCTGATGTGTCCACAGAGAATGCATATATATATCAGAAACAGGAATCAGGAGTATTCTTTTCATGTCAACTCCACTATCAGCCGCTAGTGAATCTTTAATCATTTGAATACGTTCGCCTGCAGTAAACGGGTTCCTAATCTCATGACTAGTCTGTGCACTTCCAATTACTATTATGATTTCTTCTGCTCTACTTAGTGCAAACTTGACAGTAGCAAGATGTCCTAAATGGAAGGGTTGAAATCTGCCTACAAATAATCCCCTAGACATCACTGCTGTAATCAAACAATGATATAATTAAGTAATTTGAGATATCTTACAATTAAATCGCTAGTCTCCATTATAACTAGAATTTGTCACCATAAATATTCTTGCTATACCGATATAACAGAAAAATGATAAAAGAATGAACCAGTTCTTGTTAGAGTGTGAGGTTGGCAGCAAGTCGATGCCTGATTAACGTGATTTAAAAAGAGCGCAAAAGTTGTTGCTGCTGATGTTTATCATAGTCAGTGAGCATACACAACGTCTCTTAGTATGTACTTGCTATGCATTCTTCAACTCATGCATTTGTATTGACATCCGTTAGCTTCATCTGACAAAGATTCTGTATTTTGGAAGAGTGACAAAGTAAAGTACTGTCCAAAGATTCAAAAAGTGGTACTGTCTGTTATAGATTTTCTGGTAGAAGAATACGACAAAAGATAGCATTAACAATCCTTCTAGCGATTATACAACAAAAGCGCTGCATACTACCAGTTATATACACGCCAATAATAAACATAACAACTACAATAAACTCTACTGGAAGATAACTTCATTGTTTACCCGATAAATATATGGGAATATTTATGTAGATATGAACGAAACTGTCAGTACTACCCAACTCCTATTGGCGGTCGTTTAGATTGGCTATGTTCTAATAGTTTGTGATAATTTAGTATATACCAATTCTCAAATACCTTTGCGCATATATTACATTGCCACTTTGGTTCTTCCGCCATCGTAGCTTCATCTGAGGCAGACATTCATTAACGCAATACGAGGTCATAATAGTTAAGGCGTTTCTACATTCCTACTCTCTTTAGTCATCACATTATGTCGTTGAAAATCAATTATACCAAACAAAATGGATTATTATTAGCTGATGTGCCAGATCAGCATTCTCGATATTCCCATGATCCGAATTTGATGATGCTGCTACTGGTGATATTAACTATTGATGACATTGAAACAACAATGACAAGTCTTACACAGTATCTTATGTTTTGGCATATTAAGACAAATATAAGTGCATTAGTAGCTTGTAAAACGGATACTTTACAGACAATGGCCTGTTTTAGATATATAAGATTTCATACTGCTGATGAGCAAAAGATGTTATTGATGTAAAACTGAGACAAGGAATGGCTCTAGTTAGATTATGCTATATTCTTCTTTATCTAGAATGAAGCTTTAACAGTGCATACTGCAAAAGATATTTCTAATCTTTAAATCCTGTTGACTTCCAGTAATACTTATTGACAAAATAGAGATAAATATCCAACTATTAGAGTTTACGATCATCGTAAGTAAAAGCCATAGTAACAGGTTAATATCATATTAATTATATTACCACCTATAAGGAAGGGAATTTGCCGTTTCAGGAACTGCCTTCAGAACTTTGTTAACTTTTCTTTTCTAAATCCAATAGATAGCTTACTTATCAATATATGTATTGAAAGTTGTACATGCTTTTCAAATATTTCTATAGATGACTAGTTAAAATAATATCAAAATAGAAATTCAATAGAGATGAATGGAGAAAAATCGAGCATTCTTATGTGCTCTTGTGTATGCAAAAATATTATAATCTATGAAGTACACGAGAATCCAACCACGGAGAAAATACTTCGAACTAGAAATTTGCTAAATAATCAAAAATAAGAAAAACATCTTACATAATATGATACATTTTTTTAATATATAGAAGCTACAATATTTTTCTTATACCTGAATTTACAAAAAATGGTCTTGTAGTTATTTCATTTGAATCTTATAAGAAAAGCTTTGTTATTATTAAGTTTGCCATCTATCTGTGTAGATGATTATTGGTGTTTAATACTTACAATCCTCTAAAGAAAACAATTTATTTAGAATGAGCCTTTTCTAATAGATGTTACAATTTAACAATTGTAACATCCTCTCGAATTCCGAAGAAAATTCATCCAAAGCCCATATTTTGGTAGAAGAAGTTCATCCTAGTAAGATTGAGACGTTATTTGGAGTATTCAATCTTTGCATAAATATCCAATATCTGCAGGAATTCTCACAGGGATAGGATTTGGTCTGGTAAAGGATGATCATGTTGATATTAAAGAATGGTTCACATTTAAGAAAAGAAAATAGTTAATATACAATAAATTGGTCTACGCGGCATGATTATATTGCTACTTTGCTAGATAGTAGTAGTCGCTATCGTCTGTATCAACAGCACTATCACCTTCTTCACCTTCAACATCATCGCCACTACTACTATTAGCGTCGCCATTGTCATCTTTTATTATTGTTGCCCACTGCCGATTGATTTCCTCTTTCCCCCTTCTTCCTCTCATAGAAACCTTGCTATCGTCTATCTCAGGACGAGGTCATTTATCCCGTAGAAATGATAAGATTGCAGAAAGATATGTCTAACATGTCTCTGATATGTAATTACAAAGTCTGAATTTCTTCATATAAGACAATATAATAATGATCTTTTCTATATAGCACGATTGGTTTTATCTGCTAAGAGTTAGTCTATCGTTTTAAATTGCAAAACTGCATAAACTTTTTCAGACAAAAGATATATGTTGTGCGGATTGCGCGGGTTTTGATTGAATTAACAAAGTTAAAGTAAGTTCTACCAGCACGACCATCAGCTGGTTAATAGATTCTGCTGTTTAAAAGAAGAAGGGTAGTAACAGCAATAGTAAAGGAGGAGGTGGAGAAAGAAGAACACGAAGAGGAAGTAGTATTCATTAACTTATTCGCCTATTTAGATAAAGAATTCAAATTATTATATAGTTGGTATTAAGTCATTAAAGTCTACAAATGACTTATACTACAAAATATCTGATAATAAAATTCCTCTTCTAGGCTAGCATTAATATTGAATAGGCGTTTTTAAAGCAAGGGTTTTATCTTTTTAATTCAACACAATGGTAGATTCGCTTGTTAAAAATTGATGGATCTTATGGTGAAGGAGGTGGACAGATTTTGCGTAGCATTATTTCTCTTTCAGCAATAACAGGCAAACCGGTAGAAGTTATAAATATTCGAGCTAAACGTCAAAATCCTGGTCTACGGCCGCAGCATATATTTGCAATTAGGACAGTAGCAAACTTGTTTCATGCAAGCGTGGAAAATCTGGCACTCGGATCAGACTGGATAAGATTCATTCCAAAATCTGACCTTTTTGAAGAGAATATGATCAAAATCAATGTTGGTACGGCAGGCAGCATTCCATTAATATTACAAACTGTAATCCCTGCAGTCTCTCTTTCAGACAATAGTCTTTGTATAGAGGTTACTGGTGGAACAGATGTAAAAATGAGTCCCACAATGGATTATTTGCGATATGTTGTAAATCAAGCATATCTAAGCATCGGGGTAAAGTTCAGCATAGAAATTTTAAAGAGAGGATATTATCCTAAAGGAGGAGGGCGAGTACGATCGGAGATAAGTCCATGCAAAACGCCAAACACTCTTGACCTTTTGAATACACATTATGTAGAACCAAAAATAGTAAGTGTATGCAGTCAACTTCCCAAACATGTTGCAGAACGCCAGATTTCATCTGCTCTTTTAAAATTAGAAAAAAATGGTGTCCATTGCAACAGTTATTCTTCATCATTTGAAACATCGCTATCACCGGGTTCTTCGGTTCTAGTACATTCTGAATCTGATTTTGGTCCTTATATCGGCGGGGATTCAATAGGTGAACTGGGTAAAGCTGCAGAGTGTGTAGGTGAAGAAGCTGCAGAGAGATACTTAGAAAGTTATCTGGCTAAAGTTCCTGTTGATTTCTTTCTTGCTGATATGTTGGTCCTCCCTTTAAGCTTAGCAAAAGGTAAATCGCGATATAGAGTTGGAAAGTTGACGGAACATCTCAAGACGAATCTACAAATTGTAAGTCACATAGTTGGTTGCAAATATCGAATTGAATCTGATGAGAAAGGCCATGTTATCAATATTGAGGGAATTTTATCTCAATAGATTAAATACAATTATCGATCACTAAAACTAGAAAAGATATGATATATCTCTATCATAAGAGATAAGAGCAGCATGGTAGATCGAATGCTCCGAGTGTCAATTTCTATAATTAGAAAAATGCAGCACAACATCAACTAATTATAATTATAACGTTATATATGCACTTTTAGTAGTCTTTAACTCAAGGAATTATTAATATACGTAAAGCATAGAAGATGATTCAAGGCAGCTCTTTAATCTTGGTAGAGCATATTATTGCAAAGCAAACGCTTCTATGCATAAT
>JBKPPX010000328.1:0-1821 GCA_046733815.1 Thermoproteota archaeon
ATCATTAGTCTATGCTTTACTTATATTAGCAACCTCAGGAATGGCATTATCTACTGGGCTTAACACTATGTTGCATAATAACCAAGTAGTACAAGCACAACAAGAGCAGATAAAGATTAACAAAGTATGGGAAACACCAGATATACTAAAGAATCCAGAATCAGTAGTTTACGCCGCAAAACAGGATACCTTATTTGTTTCTAATATAGATGGAAAACCAGATGAAAAAGATAAGAAAGGGTTTATTTCTAAGGTCTATCCTTCTAATGGGACTATAACTGAATTAAACTGGATAACTGGACTAAATGCCCCAAAAGGTATGGCCATTTATAATGATAGTAAATTGTATGTTTCGGATATAACAGATCTTGTCGAGATAGATATTGCAAATGGAAGGATAATCAAACACTATAACGCACCAGGAAGCGCTTTTCTTAATGATGTTGCATTGGATAATCATGGAAATATCTATGTATCTGATACAGGCACCAATACTATCTACAAGTTGGATACTAACCTTAAGAACAATACATCTTTACAAGTTTGGTTACAAAGCCCTGAGTTAAATAGTCCTAATGGTTTGTATGTTGACAATAATAAAAATAAACTAATTGTTGTTTCCTTGGGATCAGATCTCAGTAAACCAGGAGCCGGCATGAAGATTGTTGATTTAGAAAATAAGACAATAAGCAGTTTAGGAAATGTGGGAACAACTACTCCTGTAGGTGGTCTTGATGGAATAGAATCCGATGCTACTGGAATGCATTACTATGTTACTGATAATCCTGTAGGAAAGGTATATACTGTCAATGCTGACGGAACAGGTTATGGAACTTTGATAGATTTGCAAAGACAAGGAACTGCTGACCTAGAGTTCATACCAGGACAAAATATGATTATAATACCTATTATGCAGGATAACAAAATTGCAGCTTACAAATTGGTAGAATAGAAATTTCAATTGTATCTACAAGTATATATTTAGATAGAATTAGAACTAAAATACAAAGAATTAATGGATGTGGATAATATTAATTCTGGGATAATTCCAAAGCTTAAAGATAACATCGATATAACATAAGTATCTAGTTTTCTGAAACCTCATATGACTTTAAACACTCAATGCATTCGGTCACGGGTTCGGTGGGATGTGTGACAGATTTGACATGATTTTACCAATCATGTTATCATACAGCAATTATTCAATAAAATTATATATACATACTTTTACAAATTTTTGTTGATAGTAGTGCTAAAAAATATAAGCAACTTTAGATGTAAATTTATTATTTCTATCGCTTTAATAACATTTCTAACCAATGCTGCTGTTGCAATGCCAAATAAAATCTATAGCCAGCCTTTTCCTTCCGCTCCCAGTAGTAATATCAATAATGCCAATAATAAAGCAGTAATCTTAACCTTTGATGATGGACCTAAGAGCCAATATACTAACGCTAAGCCAGTTCTAGACAAGTATGGATATAAGGCTACTTTCGATATAATCTGCAATGATGTAGGAGATAATGGATATCTTACTTGGGAAGATATATCAGCATTATACAAGGAAGGATATGATATAGGATCTCATAGCATGGATCATAAAGATCTTTCTAAACTGTCAAAAAAGATGGTAGATTTTGAAGTAGGTCAGTCAAAACAATGCCTTCTTGATCACGGCATTAATAATATCACAAGCTTTGCATATCCTTTTAATGGAGGATCTGATGAGGCGTCAGTAATAGATGTAGTTGCTAAATATTATGATATAGCTAGAACTGGCACTGAGCCACTAATGTATTTACATTGTGATGGCTTTAAAGA
>JBKPPX010000329.1:0-9960 GCA_046733815.1 Thermoproteota archaeon
ACCCATACCTGCTCTACGAGCTGGTACCTTTAGCGTATTGGAGCCAGCAAACCTATTTGTCTATGGTTCAGGTTTCTCATCCAGGACTCAAAATCATGTCAAATTTGGTTCACAAATCACTGGCCCCACTGCGATATTAGATCATCTTATCTTATATACTTCTTGCGATATCGATATCAAAGATAAATAAAAAGATGTCCACTATCAGTATTACAGCAGGGATTGCCGTCGTGTTATTACTAATTGTAGGAACCGGAGCGACTTCTATTCTTCTTAATACTGCATATGCTCAGACAGCAACATTAGGAGAACCATTTTTTGTAGAAAAGGGAAAGAGTACAGCTCAGAAAGAAATTGGCCCTAACAGAACACAATTCACTTTTGCTACCAATGGGACGATGAATGGTAACATAGAAGTAACTAATACAGGAGAGTATGTAAGTGTCTCCAAAGGTAACAATCAGGTATATGATCAAGGGCATGGAGTAATAACGACCAAGGATGGTAGTGAAACCGCAAACTATACGTTCATAGAAGTGGGAAATGGTACGGCATATCAAGGGGCTTCAGCATATAGCACAAATTCTACAGGTAAACTATCCTTTTTGGATAATATACTAGTTATATTTAAGGGTGGGACAGACGAGAGTGGAAATTTTGTACTTGAACAATGGCATTGGAAGTAGTACTACGATAATGACTGGTAATGTCACTGATGTAGTACTTTCCGAATACTCCCTTTATGGTCGTATATTCATGTAAGAAATGCGGTCAACCGAATTACCTTACTCCCAATGCTTTTTGGAATATAGCTGATTTTGAAGCAAAGTGTGAGAGATGTGGAACGATAAATATGATAACCTTGGAGATGGGAGACTTAAGAAGAAGTATAAATGGGGACTTAACAGAATAGAAGACTTTAAGACTTAGTCTTACAATATATGTTTGAATCCTTTTATTGGATTGATATCATTGTGGAAACCACTGGCCCCACCATCTACATGGGTTCAAATACTTGACTTCAACGTTATGTTTTTCTATCTTAATGCAATGTGTTAATAGTGTATCTATATTATTTTCAAAATAACAAATTTGAATCAAGTTATCCACCACCAACATTCTCTGTCAGTATATTGTCAAAGCTATTTTGCATTCATTAATTTGCTTAGTCGATAGAATTAATTTAAGATCTTTAGATGACCTATTTTATTATATGCTATTGACCCTAGAGTCACGAACCAAGCTGAATAATGGAATTGAGATTCCGCGCCTAGGAATAGGAGTCTATCAATCCCCACCTGGAGAAATAACTCTACGTGCTGTTAGATATGCTTTAAAGATTGGATACCGACACATCGATACTGCTGAGTTGTATGGCAACGAATCGGATGTAGGTAGAGCAGTACAGGAAAGTGGAATACGAAGGGACGATGTCTTCATCACTACAAAGGTCTGGAACAGCCATCAAGGATATGATTCTACCTTGCACGCTTGCGAAGGAAGCTTACGACGTCTAGGCTTGTCATATGTGGACCTTTACCTAATTCACTGGCCAGTTCAAGGCCTTGGTGATGAGACATGAAAAGCTATGATAAAATTATTGCATCAAGGTAAAACCCGTGCAATAGGTGTGAGTAATTACAGCATCAGAGAACTAAACGAGCTTCTTGATAAGTCAGATATTATTATACCTGGAGTAAACCAAGTAGAATTTCATCCCTTCTTATACCAAGAAGAGCTATTAAGGTTCTGTAAGAACAATAACATCCAGCTTGAGGCTTATAGCCCATTGACCAGAGCAAAGAGACTTAACCATCCAAATATCTTAGAGCTGGCAAAGAAGTATAATAAAACACCATCACAGGTCTTGATACTTTGGAGCTTACAGCATGACCTAGTAGTGATTCCAAAATCAATACATGAGGCTCGGATTAAGGAGAATAGCCAAGTTTTTGACTTTCATCTTGAACCTCAAGATATGAAACTCCTCGACTCATTGAATGAAAATTTGCGTACAGTATTTTTGGATTAATATGGGATAATTGGCAAGAAAAGAAGTATAGTAATAACAAGAATTAATGATGAAAATGTTAACATAATTCTTTTGGAACAGACAGATAATAGGGAATATCGACAGTAATACAACAACAAATGATTGGTAACCTGTCTACAAGCTAGGTTCAAATCTCTCTTAAACATTTCTGGAAACTTTAGAAAATCTTTAAAGCTAAGATTGTTGTTCCTATCTAATAGGAACCTACTTTTAGCACCGATATCGGCATGGATTCCACCGAACCCGCAGACTTTACATAGTTGAATAGGTATTTTATAATAATTTATAATATAATGGCTGCTTCTGATAGCCACCTTGATTTGTGGTGCTGTTAGAATCAAAAATACTTTTTAAGAACATAAATACTTTAAGATGATATTGTCCAATAATGGGAATAGTTCTCAAGATAAAATAGTTGTAAAAATGATTCCGTTTGGACCCAGTCTCAGAAATATTAATTCTCTCACAAGTAAGCTTCTTAATAGCCCAAAGGTCAGAAGTTACCTTAAAAGTATACGGAGTGAAGAATCAGAAAAGACGAAAAAAAAATAAACAATCACCTAGGTTATTATCTGTTGAGTTGCTTCCAGAAAATGTTGCTGCTGTCGCTAACAAGCGTATTACCTTACCAAAATTCTATTTAGCTAGATATTATGATTATGAGAATAATTACTGCCTTTCTGTTAAAGGTAAGCTTGGTCAACGCAATCCTACAGAAATAATCGAATCAAAACAACAGCCATTACCAAATAATGAAGAATTCGAAGAGGCTGTAAGAATTCTTAGTCAAAACGAACCAAGTATAGCCGAATCAATACAGAACAATATTTTAAAGCCATATCGACCAATGCCTCCACTACTTGTAAAAGAAACTTCTGGTGGAGATATAGAAAGGACACTTTGTATTGGGCTTCGACCTACAGATAGCGGCATTAATATTAAGAGCTGTTCTAAATATCAACATCATGAGATTATAGCAGTAAATATGATTAACAAAGCCATTGTTAGATTTGATAATAGAGCACCTGCAAACTCTAGAGCTGAAGAATTAGTTTGTGGCTCTCCTGATGCTAATCAACCTATGGCAGCTAGAGGAACACCAGGAAGTGCTAAAGTGACAGTTACTCAAGGGAATACATTACTATGGGATTTCATAGTAACAAGACCAGCTGCTTCTTCAGGAACAAATGGTTCTGGCATAGAACTGCAATATGTAAACTATAAGGGAAAAAGGGTTCTTTGTAGAGCAAATGCTCCAATCCTAAATGTACAGTATGATCATGATGCTTGCGGTCCTTTCAGAGATTGGCAGTATGAAGAAAGTATGATTGAAGCAGATGGTAATGATGTAGCACCAGGTTTTCGATTATGTCCCACTCCAGCTAAAACAATTCTTGATAGCGGAAGCGATCAAGGCAATTTTCTTGGTGTAGCCGTCTATGTAGACGGACTAGAAGAAGCAGTACTGGTAAGTGAGATGGAAGCAGGATGGTATCGCTACATAAGTGAATGGCGTCTTCATGCAAATGGAACTATAAAACCCAGGTTTGGTTTTAGTGCTGTCACCGACTCTTGTGTATGTAATCCTCATCACCACCATGTATACTGGAGACTCAACTTTGATGCAGGAAATACAAAAAAGAATGTAGTAGAAGAGTACAATGATCCTCCAATATCAGGCTCATCAAATTGGCATTTGATCAAATATGAAACTAAGAGGCTAAGAAATCCTTCAAGTCAGAGAAAATGGAGAATCCAAAACCAACAAACAAGTAAAGGTTATTTGATCAATCCAGGTGCTAATGATGGCATTGCCGATAGCTTTGGGAAAAGAGACATCTGGTTTTTAAAGAATCGTCCAAATCAGTTTGATGATGGAATTGTGGCACTAGGCTCACCTTCTGAAGCTCAACTAGATAACTTTGTGAATCATGAGCTTATCAAGAACAAGGATATTGTAGTTTGGTATGCAGCACACTTCACTCACATAGCAACACATGATGATACAACAACAACAGGACATATAGTTGGTCCTGATTTAGTACCATTAGATCTGTAAAAATAATAGTAAGCCCAATTTTAGTGGGTTGCAAACTTTGAATTAAGTCTCTACTAGATATTCCTAGTTCACACTCTGTAAGTAAAAGAAAAGCTAAATAAACAAAACAACAGGACCCTTATACATGCAGGGACCTAATCCCACAGAATAATCACCCTAATATAAGAAAGAGAAGGGTCTTGTTACTATTGAACCCGTAAATCAACTTTTATAGCTACCACTAATGCGGATTATTTTTCTACGTCCAGTCAACACTATCATTGCCGCAACCATTATCTATATCTATATTTGCAAAGCTCTAATCAGTGATATCTACAGAATAGAAGGACCAGAAATTTATGATGATAGTAAAAGCGACATTGCTGATTGATTTAAAAAAGAGCAGTTTTTTTATTGCTATGCCTACTGTTCAATATATATAGTATGATAAAGAGAAGATAAAAAGAGATGCAAAGTTTGATTTGATAATTTAATTAGATTAACTGAAATTGCATTTCTAGTAGAATTGCTTATCTGACAGTTCAAAAAGCGACGTCGAAAATTCGACCAAGAAAATAAGATTTTTACAATATATTAACAGGTATAGATATATTTCATAAAATTAAGTATTTAATGACGAACACCTAAAGTATAAAGATGATTAGAAGAGATGTCGGTTCGATATTTTGTCGTACTTCTAATGGCAAACTTGCATTTCTTGATAATATGGTAGGCGTATTTGAATATGAATCAGAAGAGCATGGCACCTCCAGAGGAAAAATATGAGAATGGAAATAACAAGAAGAAGATAGGATCTGCTATTGCTCCTGATGCTACTGCTCCTTAAAATCTAATATACATCTGATCACTTCCTAAAGTTGTGGATGCAATATGAGTGATAGCAATAGTAGGAGTAGTTATGCACATCCTGAAGTTTTAGTAGATACACAATGGGTTGAGGACCATACAAAGGATTCCAATGTCAGAATAGCTGAAGTAGACTATGACCCAACAGCTAACTATATGTTAGGACATGTGCCAGGATCTGTATTGTTTGACTGGAAACAAGACATCAATGATCCTGTTAGTAGAAACGTATTAAGCAAACAAGCCTGTGAAGATCTATTACAAAAAAAAGCTGGAGTTAATGACGATACAACATTAGTACTTTATGGAGACTTTAACAACTGGTTTGCAGCATTTGCATTTTGGGTCTTCAAGTACTATGGATACAAGGATGTAAGAATAATGAATGGAGGAAGAAAGAAATGGTTAGAAGAAGACAGATCAGTAACTAAAGATATTCCCAATTACTCTAGAGGAAATTTCAAAGCTTCAGAAGCTGACAAGAGTATAAGAGTATTTCTAAATGAAGTAAAACAAACTCTAGATGCCAAAGATAGAATTAAGATGGTCGATGTTCGAAGTCCTAAAGAATTTACCGGAGAGATATTAGCTCCACCAGAATATCCTACAGAACATGCTCAGAGAGGAGGACATATTCCAGGCGCAGAGAACATACCATGGGGACAAGCAGTCAATGATTCTGATGGTACTTTTAAGTCTGTAGATGAGCTAAAGAAATTATACGAATCAAAAGGTATAACTCCAGACAAGGAAATAATAGCATACTGTAGAATAGGTGAGAGGTCTTCTCATACTTGGTTTGTTCTGAAATATTTGCTTGGATATCCTGATGTGAAAAATTACGATGGCTCATGGACAGAATGGGGAAATATGGTTGCTAATCCTATAGAGAAATAATTCTTTTTTATTTCATTTTCATATGGTATACAAAAATACTATGAATTATCAAAAATAAGCTTCAAAGATATGTAATAAAGTTTTTATAATTTGATATATACAGCCTTCAAGAATGGCCAGTCAAACCATGGATTCAACAAAAAAAGCGTCCGTTACAAATGCAAGTGCTGTTATCGTGTTCTTGACCACTGTTGCTGCAGCTTTATTAGTTAGTGCTAGCAGTGGATTATTTTCAGAAAGCAATGGACATGATGCTCTTAATAATGCTTTTGCACAAGAACAGAATCAGACTACTGCTGCACCCGGTAATAATACTACTAATACAACAGAAGCTGCTTCTAACTATAATGAAATGCTCAATCCAAGACAAAAAGAATATCCAGCACATTTAGGATTCAATGACCTACATATAGAAGCTATTCGTCATATAGATCCAAATGCTACTCAGGGAAATCAACAACAAGATGTTTTCAACCTTATAGTACACCATCACTGCAAAGTGTATGATGATATGACTGCTATATGTCTGCTCTTTCCGACTGGTATGAATGATCAGGATAAACTATATGGAATAGAGTATGTTATCCCTGCAAACCAGTATAACACATTACCAGAAGAAGAAAAGAAGTATTGGCATTACCATCTTACTGAATTACCAAGAGTAAATGCAACATTACCAGATATGACTCCAGAAGAAGCAGCTAAGGTAAAACCTATTCTAGATGAAACATATGGTAAGGTAGTTTATTTCTGGCAATATGGTGATAAGCTTCCAATTGGTGAACCTAAAGCAGTAATAATAGGAGATATAGTTAAACAAGCAGAGCAGCAACAAGAGCAAAATAGAACAGGCCAATAGTATAAGAACATCTGCGCAATTATATAAAAAATAATTCTTCTTCTTTTGTTTATTGATTCTATCTTTAAAATACAAATACGGAAATATGCTTTGTTGGACGAATCTGATATTAGTCAATTAAATTCGGAAAACTTTAATCAAATTATAGATATCACTTAAGGTATTCATAGTTGATCCTTAAAGCACCTAGAACTAACGATTTTTCCTAATTATGCAACAAAGCACGGAAATAAACATCTATTATAAATGCACTTGCTTACTTAATGTGGCTGTGTTAACTTAAGCATTATGTAATACCTATAGCTAGATGTATCTTAGCATTTCATTGACCAAATGGAACGCAATAAGACACATCCAGCTGTAATATCTTACGGATTGTACCTATATTTCAATTCCAGGAGTTATCGATGTGCATCAAAATGTTTAGATCTCATAATTAAAAGGACATAAATGTATCGATCTGGAAATGGGTTCAGAAAATACGCGACTTGTGCTGACAGATTTAAAGTAAACAAACATTTAGTCAAGGAAATATTTGTTGATGAAACACTAATCCAAATAGATGGACAAGACTATTGGTTATGGATAGCCTATGATGAACCAAATATAAATTCGTGTTTGATGATGATGCATTTGTCTAAAGAAAGAACCAGTTTCATATGTTACCGCATCTTTAAACAACTTAGGACTAGATATGGCAGTAGAAATCCTATCTATACTGATGGAGCTCATTGGTACAAAATGATGCTTGTAAATGGCTTCGATTAAAGCATCACGTATATGATTCTGAGCTAAAGAATGTAATGGAAAGATTTATTCAAAAAATAAAAGACAGAACACAGAATGCTTTGACTATTATCCTTGTAGAAAAGAGAAATGTAATAGACAACACGTCAATAACTGTTGAAAATGTTTGTCTTGTACCTGCATATGGGAATGAAGAGGATACAATTTATGAAATTTTTATTGATCAGAGGTGGTTAAGTTAAGAGCCCTTAATGCTGTAGCTGTATAGTAGTTCTGGAAGCAGTATTGATATGTGCAATATCCCCTCCATCAAATAACATGATGATAACTGTTCCGAAGACCTATTGCACAAAGGAAAGATAACTGGACTTTAGAGGCTAACAAGATCATACCAGACTAACTAATGCAATTTCTTCATAATAGTAATAATTCTTTATCATAGCCTTAAAAGAAATATGAATGAATGTATATTTTGCTTAAGATGAGGAGCTAGTCTAATCTGAGTCAACAACTTACTGAAAGATAATTCTAAATATAGAGAGAAAGAAAAAGATACAAGCATTATCTTTAGCGAAGGTTACAGATCAGGATTGTTTATCTAACCAATCATAAGAAACTGAACTGTCATAATTCTTAAATATATATAATATTACGATACTTATTATAAAATGAGCGAACAAGTAAAACAAAATATTGATCAAAATAAAATCCAAGAATTTATGAATAAAGCAATAGGTGACATAGCAAGCAGCTCTAGTACTATGCTCATAATTCTTGGGGAAAGACTTGGATTGTATAAATCAATGGCGCAAACAAAAGGCCCAATTTCAGCCGAAGAACTAGCAAATAAGACTGGAACAGTCGAAAGACTGGTAAGAGAATGGCTAGCAAATCAGGCAGCAAGTGGATATATAGAGTATGATTCTAACAGCAGAAAATATAGATTGCCACCAGAACATGCTTTAGCATTAGCTGATGAGAATAGTCCCATATACATACAAGGTATTTTTAAAGCTATAAAATCATATTTTAAGGATGAAGAGGAATTCTTAAAGATGTTTAGAGGCGAAAGAACTTTTTCATGGATGGATCATAATCCTTTTATGGCAGAAGGATTTGCAGAATTCTTCAAAGCTGGTTATATTGGCAACTTGGTTAATTCATGGATTCCAGCAGTGGATAATGGAAGAATCCTTGAAAAATTACAAAAAGGTGCTAAAGTAGCAGATGTCGGTTGTGGTTTTGGTATTACTACTTTGATGATGGCAAAAGCATATCCAAATTCTAGCTTTACAGGATTTGATTTTCACAAAGAATCAATTCAAAGAGCAAAGGAGTCTGCAAAAAGAGAGAATCTAAATAATGTAAAATTTGAAGTGTCATCAGCATCAGAATTTCCTGGCAATGATTATGATTTTGTAACGTTTTTCGACTGTCTACATGATATGGGAGATCCTCAGGGAGCATTAACTCATACAAAAAATGTTATCAAAAAAGACGATGGTGGTGGTACTTGTATGATTGTAGAACCTTTTGCACAAAATGAATTAGAAAATAACTTAAATCCAGTAGGTAGAACATTTTATGCTGCCTCTACTCTGATATGTGTTCCAAACTCCTTAGCTTTTAACGGACTTGCACTAGGTGCACAAGCAGGAGAAAATAGAATAAAAGATCTAGTGAATAAGAGTGGTTTTTCGCACTTTAAAAGAGTCTTGGAGACACCAATAAATATAATCTATGAAGCTAAACCTTGACTTTTTTTATTTATATTATCAATTCTGTTCTTCTATCTAGATAGGTGAATTATATCAATAATTCAAATTATAGAGTATTATTATCATTACTAGACAGAAGTGGTTACACGCACAACATATACTTTTTCAAGTTGCAAATTTGAGTCAAATCTGTCCTGCATCCCACCGGATTAATAATCATCTAATACTATATTCATTATGAACTGAAATCAACAATCATGCCAATTTGGTTCACCTCCCATTGGACACATATGATGTGTTGATTTTCTTCTGTATTTTGTAGATACATTTTATATTGCTGGCTCAAGAATGTATAAAAAATATCTAGAAGACTAATATAGACAAGTTAGCGTTAAGGATGTTGATTATGAATAATCAATCGAATGCTACTACGTTTGTGGTATTAGTAGTAGCTATAGCAGCAGTTTTCATAGCAAGCAGCGTGCTTGTAACAACAGAAGCAGAAGCAAAGAAAAAGCGCAAGGGATTAGCGGAGGAACTAGCAGCTCCTATCAGGGCTCCAATAGCTACAGCTGGTGACAATATATACATAACATGGTGGAGCAACAAGACAGGAAATGAAGAAGTAATGTTTAGAGCATCAACAGATAATGGTGCTACATTTGGAGATAAAATAAACCTAAGTAATACAACTGCAGCTGATTCAGATGATGCAGAGATAGCAGCATCTGGAGATAGTGTGTATGTAACATGGTGGGAGAGAAATGAAACAAGTGATACA
>JBKPPX010000330.1:0-3996 GCA_046733815.1 Thermoproteota archaeon
GGGCATGACTTGGTCGCAGTGGAACTCGGCCATACTGACACCGACCACACGACCTGTTTAAATGTACCCTCTATAGGGCTCGTGGTCGCCGGCGACGCCGCCTACAATGATGTTCACCTCTACCTAGCAGAGTCAAATGCACAGACTCGCCGGGAGTGGATCTCTGCGCTCGACAAAATTGAGTCACTCAACCCACGCGCAGTTATCGCCGCACATAAGCGACCTGATAACGAAGACAATCCCCGGATAATTGAAGAGACGCGGCAGTACATCCGCGATTTCGACCGGCTAGCCGAAACGACGACAACCGCGCGAGAGCTCTATGATAAGATGCAGGAGCTCTATCCGAATCGGGTCAATCCGGGATGGGCGCTCTGGAGTTCGGCTCGCGCAGTCAAACCGTGATGTACAAGGAATCTTGGCAGCGATCGCTTAGTTCAGTATAAAGTATGAACCAGATATAATTTTTGTAGATAAGAAGGCAAGAAATAATATGAAGCCACTCTTTGGCGCTGGAAGTTTATCTGAAGTTTATGATTTTTGATTATAAATAAATAACCATAAATATCTCCAAGATCTAATCAGACATTTATGGGACGGGTGTCCGTCCAATCAACCATGAGCTTCCGTTCAACAAAAAGCCACTTTCCCTCGACTTTTGCAAAGACATCATAATAACGAATAGAAGCGATAAAAAGAGTCCGTTTCCCCTCAGATGCAGACACATGATGGGCAATGCAATATGTTTCTCCGGTTGCACGATCTCCATCTAGGACAACAGTGCTTTGCCCATTGAAATGGGTTGTAACTTCATATTTATTCAGTTCGTCGAATACAGGTGCCAAGTCTTCTCGTCGGTTAAATTCCATTGACGGTTTCTCGGATCTAGCATCCATGAATACAACGAAGTGTGTGTCCTTAGTAAAAAGGGACATTTGCCCCTTCGCGTCACGTCTATCCGCACAATGTGCATATGCATCCACAAGTTCACGTATTTCCAAACGATCAGTAGCTTCGGAGCTAGAAATTGAAACGTTAGTGCCCATTAAGTACGTCTCCCTTACGTCTGAACGCCATTACATATTACATGTAGATTGTCAACTAATATAGATAACTCTCACCATAAAAAGGCCGCTATTTTAAGCGATTTGACAGTGTGACAAAATATGTCAATAATCGTGACATGAGGAAGACTGATCTAGAGCTAGATCGGGAAAAAAGAAATCAAATATTGGCCGCTGCTCTCCACTGTTTTTTAAAGTTTGGATATGCAAAAACATCCATGGATGATCTTGCAAGCAATGCAAACCTGTCGAGGCCACTGAACTATTTAAAGTTCAAAAGTACACAAGATCTGCTTTCGGGACTGTCATGACTTTAATTACTATATCGCTAGTTGGTTAACTATTTTGAGCAATGAGGCGAGGCAATACTATTATTCTATGTCACAGCGCAATAGCTCACTATTTATTATTTGGATCTATGATATGTGTAAAAAAGTAGCAACCTTTAAAGAGCAAAAATATTGAGGTAGCGATACTTTTGCTTATTTTTTTCTGGTAAACCACAACCAAGGCTTATCCATTCGAGCCGGGACTAGATAATATATAGGAATGGCTATAAACAATACGAGACTTATAGTGGTGCTGACAAAAGATAGAGCTGCTGCTATCAAATAAATAATAATGCCTATAAAGCCTCTGCGAGACATTATCGTGATAAAAGTCGGATCAAGGTCTGAATCAATTAGGCGATAATCTTTTGCTGCATACCACCATTGTACACCGGCCCAAAATGCGGCTGTGGCGATATTGATTCCATAAGTCACCACTGAGATCTGCTGATCTGTGTACTCTCCAAGTAGAGCTGTTGAAAAAGGTATAAACGCTATGAACATTAGATGAAGTACAGTTATCCAGGCAAATACACGATTTACTCTTTTGATGTAGTAAAATTGGTCATGACTATTAATCCAAAAGAAACCTAATATTATGAAACTCATAGCATAACTATAGATTAGCGGCCACAATTCGAGTAATCGTTTTGGAAGCTCACCAGCAGCCACCTCTGAATGAGTTAGCTGTGGAACTACTATCTCTAGCACTAACAGAGTCATAACTATAGCAAATATTCCATCAGTAAGGAACTCTATACGAGATTTGCTTATTTCATTTCCAAATTCTTGTGACAGTCCTAGCTCACGATATATAGACCTTGGTATAACTATAAAGGATTCTTTTACTACATTCAAAAATCACTTAGTCGGTTCATTACAAAGTAATAAAGGGCAGATAAAGTCTATAATGAGATTAAGAAGCTACACTAGAAAACTTATCCTACCTGTGGCTAATTTCAAAGGTTGGAAATATATAGAAATAGCTAAACGATGTAAGCCCTTATACTAATAGCAGTAGCAAATTAATGTATCGAAATGAGAAGCAGCCGCAGCATATGCAGCTCACCTGTTAAAGATAATAATCAAAGACTGCATGTCAAAAACAAGGCATACTCAAAAGACAAGTTTTGTAACATTACTGGTTCTAACTACAACGCTTGTTGTGGGTTTTACTGCAAGTGCAAATTCTAGCTATGCTAGCACTGAGAGCGAAAATAATACTTTAATGCAACCTGAGGGAACACAGGACATGGGAACAACAACGAATGCAACTACTAGCACTAACGCAACTAGCAGTAACGCAACTATCATTTTAGTTCATGGTGGATGGGCTGATGACTCTTCGTGGGGCAAAGTGATTACTACTCTAAAGAACGCAGGACACAGAGTTATTGCAGTGCAACTTCCACTTCATAATTCGGCTGATGATATTGCTACTGTAAAACGTGCAATTGGGCTAGCTGGTGGGCCAGTCCTTCTGGTAGGCCACTCCTATGGTGGATTTGTCATAACAAATGCTGGTTCTAATAATCCCAATGTCACTGGGCTAGTTTATGTCGCTGCCTTTGCACCTGATGAGGGAGAATCACTTGGGACATTCGTTACTCCAGACAAGCTGCCGCCAGGAATTTTGATTGCGGATAGCGCAGAACTGACATACATAAATCCAGATATGTTCCACGATGCGTTTGCTCAAGATGTTAATATGACAGAGGCCGACATTATGGCTATCGCACAAAAACCATTTAATCAATCAATCTTTACCGAACCGTCTGGCCCTCCAGCTTGGAAACAATTGAAGACATGGTATCAAGTGTCTGATAGTGACCACATGATACCTCCTGACACGCAGCGTATGTTCGCACAACGGATGAGATTGCGCAGCTAATCCTAAATGCAACACGAGGAAGCACGGGATGACATGTGGTGGGACTGCTGAAATATAATATAGGCAATAGTGGAAGCGGAGCTATGAGATGCAGGTAGTTGTGTAATAAGCGCACTCCTCTCTATTCTTCCTCTCTCACTCTGTGCTAATGATAACTGAGACAATGGTGGTCATGGTTGTCAGTCGACGTTGCCGGCTTTTTGATGGAATGTAGCAATACTAGCATTATCCATAACGATATCGGTTCCTCAAAAGGATTCTAGCAATTCTTAATTGTTATAATATACCATATTGAATATCAACAATCATGAGCACAGGGACTAGTGAGTCCGATAATACCAAGGTCAAACCTATCCCCGAGAACTATCCGCCCCTTACACCCTATCTCTGCTGCAAAAATGCAGCTGCAGCCATAGAATTCTACAAGAATGCTTTTGGGGCAAGAGAAGAAGAGTCAATGAGGATGACAACTCCTGATGGAAAGGTTGCACACTGCGAGCTCTGGATCGGCAATGCATTTTTCATGCTCGCTGACGAATCTCCACGAATGAACTTTCGCAGCCCACAGTCGATAGGTGGTTCACCTGTTAGTCTGGTTCTGTATGTAAACGATGTTGACGAAATTGCAAACCGAGCTGTAGCTGCTGGTGCAAAGTTAAGACAGCCCGTAAGCGACATGTTCTATGGTGACAGGGTAGGAAGCATAGAAGAT
>JBKPPX010000331.1:0-3263 GCA_046733815.1 Thermoproteota archaeon
GGCAAGGGTTCGGTGGAATGGGAGACAGATTTGACTCAATAAGCCCGCTCTGGTAGACCGTTGTCGTACTTTGCTTCAATTGAGCTTGATTTGTATCAAATGTAGGTATAGGAGATATTCTTCGTATGATCGATATCCTTAAGAAAATAAGGGCCTAGAGGGACTCGAGAGAAAAAACTTCAGAATCGAGACCTAGTGTAACTAGAAGGCAGGCCCAAGGGTTCCCATGCCTTTAGAAGGGCTAAGGCGAAGGTTTCAATTTAAAGGCTGCAGTCAAGTACGCCAAAGCGAACGCGAGCGTGCACAAAGGCATAGTCTATAAATAAATTAAGTAGCGCATCACTATGTTTTGAATTGCGGCATGATTCTTTCTGCAAACAATTTCAAAGATTCCAAGTCTGGAAATGATACAGTGAAATAGTTTACTCCAATGCTGATATATTTTGCTATTTCAGTCTGAACTTGCTCTATTGTTCCTACAACAGATATTTTAGAAATGCCATCATCTCCTATTCTTTTCTTGCTTTGCAGATCTGATATCTTTATTTGTACATCCTCTTCATGCTTGCCAATGACTATCAATCCTTGCCAGCCTTTCATGATATTTTGATAGTCTCTATTGACGATTTTGCAGCAATTCTTAAGCAGGGACAATTTTGCCACATATTCTTCATATGAGCACAAGCCATAATTCCAGCCATTTGCATACTTGGCAGCTATTTCAATAGTTCTTCCTCCACTACCACCGATCCACAAGGGCGGATATGGTCTCTGAATTGGTTTTGGATTACAGATGGCGCCATTAACTTTGAAATATTTGCCAGAAAACGAAACTGGCGAACTTTCGATCAGCATCATTTTGATTATCTTTATACTTTCTTCCAGCATTTCGACTCTGGCAGATGCCTTTAGGAAGTCAAACCCATAGGCTTCAAATTCCCTCCTGTACCAGCCTGCACTCAAGCCAAACTCTAACCGTCCTCTGCTAATGATATCAAGTGTAGAGACCATTTTAGCTAGCAGCGATGGCGGAGTTCTATATGAGTTGACAAGTATTGCACCGAGCCGGATTCTCTGCGTTATTGGTGCCAGCGAAGAAAGCGTGGTCCAACATTCAAGCACCACATCATTGTCAGGTTCGCAAGTTGCTACAGTATCCTTACCGTCCTTGACATATGATCGGAGCCAAGGGAGAAAATTATCTTTTAACCATATGGAGTCGAAGCCCCGCCTTTCACATTCCCTGACAGTAGATACTATATCTTCAAACCTTTGTCCTTCTTGGTAGATATAGCAGCCAAACTTTGCCATAGTCTACAAGACACCCCTATAGAAACCTAAAAGGCTCTCCACAATTAATAAATTATTTAACGGCCAAATGGTACATACTAGGTGATAATAACATGAGTAGTAAAAGAAAAGGTAGTAGTGAAAAAAGCAACTCTATAACTGATCCTTCTATAGCCAAATTATTTGAAGAAAAGAATTTTGCTTTTCTTGCCACCCTAATGAAAGGTGGCACTCCTCATGTCACTCCTACATGGGTAGATATTGATAAGAGCAATAATACAATCTTAATAAATACTGCCAAAGGTAGAGTCAAACACAGAAACATATCTAGAGATCCTCGTGTGGGTATTTCGGTAATTGATTCTTCAAATCCCTATCACATGGTAAGTGTAAGAGGAAAGGTCATTGAACAAATCAATGGTAAAGAAGCAGATGAACATATAGACAAATTGGCAAAGAAATACCTGGGCAAGGATAAGTATCCCGGACGAGCACCAGGAGAAGAGCGCCTATTACTGAGAATAAAGCCGCAGCATGTAGCCCGTATGGAATGACGCTTTAAGGTGGAAATGTTTTAGATCGTTGATGTTAGCGCCTATCCAGGAATTGACAAGTATCAAGTTTGAGAAGCAATACAGTCCAACTTCTAGACCCTCTTGACACATGGTTAATCCTATATCTTCTTATCGATGTGGTATTATCTGGGTCAAATGTCCTCTGAGAACTGCTATTGGAAGAAAATAAAGGCCCAGAGGGATCCGGCAGAAAAAACTTCAAAAAATAAACTCAATATGAATCCGTGGGACAAAATGAAAATTGAGGCTTAGTTCCTTTATACATCGCGGTATTAGTTTTTGATTGCTATTCGTATATTTTTGTGTCAAGAAAAACAATGACAAAAACAATGAAACCTAGAGAATTTGTCGATTTTGGTTTGGGAAATCAATTGCTCACATCATAGGTTGGAATACCCTTAAGGCTATGAAATTTGTAGGTTAAGATAGAGCCCTATTGAGCAAGAAGTTGTTGCTTAACAAAACGCTCAAGCTCTAGGTCTGACATCCTTTTTTTGCCTCAATAAGTTGAACGTATCATTTATTCCGTGGTCAACTATAGGTTTGTCTATCTAGATTATAATAGTAGATGCCTTAAGATACAGCATATACGTGCTAAAAACACAATCTATTCTTATCAAAAGAATTCTCATAGTACTAGTTTTTTTATTTACAATTATATTTGCTAATTTTTGTTCTTGGCTTACAGTAATAGCTTATCCATATAATGTTAAGAGTAACAGTAGTGGGAATCTACATAGTTCTAACTCGGCAGTTACTTCTTTTTCCCATGATAACAATTTATTAACTTTGCACAATATTACTAACACTGTATCATTCACTGGTGAAGTTAATGTTAATAACTTACCAAGCCTTCTATCATCGAGACCTGGTCTAATCATAGATCCGGATGAACAATACCTTACAAGAAATTACACATCATATATTAATGCAAAGAAGCAAGCCGAATTGCTAAGACCGGCCAATACACCTGCTACCAAGGTTATTGAGATACAGCGTCCTGATTTATCATTACTTGTACCTAATTCTAGCAATAATAATTCTTCTGCTATCACCAAGACACGCTTCGAAGGATTATCACAAGTTTGTTGCATTCCTCCGGACATACAATTGGCTGTTGGTTCAAAACATGTAATGGAAACTGTAAATTCCGAGGCAGCAATTTATACGAAATCAGGCAGCCTAATAAAGCAATTTGGACTAGAATTTCTGTTTAATCTTCCATCAAGAGAATCATCTGGTGGTCATAGTATTACTGATCCTGTCTTGTTATTTGATAGTACTGCAAATGACACTCAATCAAATAGTCATATTGATGGCAAGAGTAATAATAATGATGACAATAGAAGGTGGTTTGCATCAGTATCAGATGTAACCACACATAGTATACGTATTGCA
>JBKPPX010000332.1:0-2837 GCA_046733815.1 Thermoproteota archaeon
AATCAGATGTCCTTCAAGTAAAAGCTATACCCATAGAGCTATTGCTATTGGTTCGTTCGTTGAAAGGCAATCTGTTATTACAAATATTTTGCTTGCAAGAGATACGCTTGCAACTCTTAATGCCTGCAGATCTCTAGGTGCGCATATTATCCATAAGAATAGTACTTTATGGATAGAAGGAAAGTCAAAATTTGAAACTCCTGAAAATGTTATCAATGCCGAGAACTCTGGAACTGCCATACGACTTCTTACGGTCATGTCTGCATTGGTTGATAACGGCTTCACCGTACTGACAGGCGATGAAAGTCTGAGAAAAAGACCGATGCAACCTCTATTGGACGCATTACAACAGTTAGGTGTTCAATGTTATTCAACACAAATGAATGGTTCTCCTCCTCTTATCGTTAGAAGTGGGGGTATAAAGGGAGGCACAGCAGTAGTTGACGGGACTGTTTCAAGCCAATTTATCTCTGCTCTGTTAATACCATCTATATATGCCGATAGAGATATCACTTTGAAAGTTAAAGGGACACAAGTCTCTGCCCCCTATATTGATGCAACATTAGCTATAATGAAAGCATTTGGTGTTACCATAAAGCAGAAAACTGAATACTCCGAATACTTAATAGAGAAAAATGAATATAAGCCGACTATTTTTGACATACCGGCGGATCTTTCTACAGCAGCATTGATTATAGCAGCAGCAGTGCTAGCTGGACGTCGTCTTACTATCCAAGGTATTAACTTCTTTCTTCCTCAAGCTGATTCCTATATAATTGAGATTGTTAAAACCATGGGAGGTAGAATCAAAGTCGACAAACACAAAGCTGAGATAGTCATTCACGGAGCGAGAAATCTCAACGGGGGCAGTTTTGATCTGACTAACTGTCCAGATTTGTTGCCAGTAGTATCTATATTAGCATTAAAATCTAAGAAAACCGTTAGAATTACAGGAATTTCTCATGCTCGATTAAAAGAAACTGACAGGGTCTCGAATATAGCATTTGAATTAGCGAAATTTGGTGCAAGGATTAAAGAGCAAAGGGACGAAATATCTATAACTCCTCCAACGCTAATTAAGAATGCTTCACTGGAGGCTTATAATGATCATAGGCTGTTTATGGCATTTACTGTTGCATCAATGCTGACGGAAAAATCTACAGTGTCAGGAGCTGAATCAGTAGATGTATCTTATCCCAACTTTATTCAAGATATGGTCAAGCTTGGAGCACATATAAAGCCTATTCTACAAAGAGAATAAGAAATTCATGATGGAATGTTTTAACATTACATAAAATTATGTATTAAAGTTTGACTATTTTTGTTATAATAATTTAGGATAAAATGCTATGTCTATCTGATTTATGCCAAAAAGCCCAAATAGAGAAGAACAGTAACATTTGCGGTACTGATAACATGGTTGGCAATATAATCGGTGAACGTTTTGTTGCTTTGAGCTTCGGTGAAAGTCATGGTAAGTGTATTGGTATGGCGGTGGACGGCTGCCCTGCTGGATTACCACTTACAGAATCAGATATTCAATCGCAGCTTGATCTCAGAAAGCCGGGTCAATCCGTCATTACTACGCAACGAAAAGAGCAAGATAAAGTCGAAATAATTTCGGGAGTTTTTAAAGGCTTTACCACAGGCGCACCAATTTGTATGGTTATATGGAATGAAGATTCAGATTCACGACCATACGAATTAATTAGAACGACGCCAAGACCAGGACATTCTGATTATCCGGCTATGATAAAATATGGTGGGTTCGCAGACTATCGCGGAAGTGGACGATTTTCAGGAAGATTGACTGCCACGCTAGTAATGGCCGGAGCCATTGCTCAGAAATTATTAGATTACTACCTACGAGTACAAACAACTGCATATACCATTGAAATTGGAGGTATTAGAGCAAAAAACTTGACATTAGAAGAGATAAAGAAAAATAGATACACAAATGAAGTACGATGTCCCGATCTGCAAACAGCAGAATATATGAAATCTGCAATCATGGACGCAAGAAAAGAGGGTGATTCGCTAGGTGGTGTAATTGAATGTATTAGCTCTGGATTACCAGTTGGACTAGGAGAACCTATATTCGGATCTATAGAGTCTGACCTTAGTAAGGCACTTTTTAGTATACCTGCAGTAAAGGCCATCGAATTCGGGTCAGGTTTTGATGGATCAAAACGTCGGGGATCCGAAAATAATGATCTATATGCTAAGGTCGGCGATAAAATAATTACCAAGACTAATAATTCAGGTGGTATATTGGGAGGATTGTCAACTAGTATGCCGATAGTGATAAGAATAGCATTTAAGCCTGCAGCATCAATAGCAAAAACTCAGAAAACGATTGATATTTCCAACGGTTCAGAAATAGCGCTTAATGTGCCAGGAAGGCATGATCCATGTGTTGTCCCACGGGCACCACCGATAGTAGAATCTGCAGTATCTATGGTTCTAGCTGATCATGCAATAAGAGCCGGATTGATTCCACTTGTCTTAGAGAGGTGATATATATTTGATGAACAAAAATGATGATCTCGATAGGTTACGAAACGAAATTCGTGACATAACAGCAGATATAATCCATAAAGTCAAGAAACGAATGGAAGTTTCAAAGCAAATTGGAGAATTCAAAACCAAAAATAATATTGATATAGAAGACGAAAGGGTCGAAAGTGAGCTCCGAAATTCTGCATTAAAAATTGCAGATGAAGTCGGAATGGACTCAGAATTCTCCGGAAGATTACTCAACATGTTGTTAACTGAATCAGTGAGATTACAGAATGAACAACAAAATGATAATCCACAGAGACAAACTCATCTGAGTA
>JBKPPX010000333.1:0-4234 GCA_046733815.1 Thermoproteota archaeon
TTAAGTGCGATGGTTGCGTAAATATGCCATGACACAAATAACATACAACAACGCTAATGCCGAAGAAAGGACAAAACAATTACGCAATGCACACGTCGAAGAATCAAGGATTCAAGAGTGGTCAAGAACACAATTTGAAAACCTTCCCCAACCCGTTCAGGAAAAGCTAAACGCGTCGGCATAGAGCCGGCTACTTTTGCCTTTACAACCTTATGAAGTCGTACGATAAATATTATCTCACTTATATGTAAGGTTGCTTTATTTCAATTGCAGATGTTGTTACTCTTTTTGATTAATTACTCCAAACATCTTTTGTACCATCTGGTAGCTGCTATTATGGCATTGACAACTACACATTTGGGTGTTGTCCGAACCATCTATTAGAGTCTTGACCATACCATCGCAGGAATCGTGCTTATTTTGAATGCAGTTATTCGAATTGGTCATAATGTCAAGTGGTATTAACAGGTTAAGTATGTTCTTTTCTAGGTTTAAGGGGTATCACAACATCTGCCAGAGTTCTCCCTTCTCTAACAAAAAACGTCAGTTGCAGGCAGAGGACATCTCATGGAAGGTGTCTATTGGTTTCTCTCTCTTCCAGTCTGCTACCATTGGAAATAAATTTACCTTACCTTCAAAATCGCTACCATGAATATGGGTGTGGTCTATCCTCTTGACATATTTTAGGAGGAATTGGAGCTGGTTGTCCGATAGTTATAAGTCAACAATATGTTATTAATGATATTAGTAGTAGCATTATTCAAGAGTACCAGAAACTACACATGAGTTCCTGAAGGATAATCTAACACTCAAGTACGGCGAGTGCAAATCCTATGAGAAGAGAAGTCAGTTTGCTTGCGTAAAATGTGGCTTTTGTTGGAGTTGTCACTGGAAGCAATAGCCCTATGCTGAGAATATTCCCAGATATCTGTTAAAAGCCGGTATATGATTAAGCAGAAGATCTTCTCTTATTTAATTTGAGAAAGTGGTTATTATGATAATAAATTTGCCTGTTTACCATATCTTCTAAAAATACTGATCTAGTGGTGAGATGATTGTTATTGTTACAAAATGAGGGCCCAGAGGACTTGAGAGAAAGACCTTCCCAATTTGTACATAATGTTGGCAGTGAGCTCGTCGGTATTTCGATAAAAATTCATTTCAATCTACTAACGGTGTTAATTACACTAGAACGAAAATTTAAGCGGGCCCGTCGGGACTAGCAGTGATATCGCTCCAAAAAGTGGATTCTTTGATAGTTTTAGTTAATACAATAGGAGCTAAAAAGGTTTCTGCAATGTTGCAAGAGGATTTGGATAAAAATTCATTTGAATCCAATTCGAGTCCGCTTGGAGCTATATTTCCCTGAAGTATTTCACCAGGTCCGTGGGATGCGCCACCTACTCCTGCAAAAATGCCAAGTATGGAGGCTACAGCAATCGTGATACTACTTCCGTTGAATCTATGTCGTACTATGATGGTCACAACTGCGGTCAGTCGGATGATAGAACCCTACAGGATAACAACAAGAAGAGTCCAATCATCTATGCCTCAACCCGTCGTCGCGTGTATAATGGGGTTCTGTTAAGTCTGCTTCATGTTATTTTTCCTCTTTAATCCGTTTGCGGCGAGCAAGTTCCGCCTCAGTTGGGGTCTCAAACGCAAACGACCCTGTTTTGACTTCACCTGCGCGGCCGTACGTGGCAATGATAACCCCACTTGGTGAAATCTCGCTTTCAAGAATTTTGTATCCAACTGGAATTGTGCCTTCGGCAAATAGTCGCTTGCCAACGCCAAGAGTGATAGGAAATATCTTTAGCCAAAGCTCGTCAACTAAGTCATGTTTCAAAAGTGTCTGAATAAGATCACCGCTGCCATGAACTTGTATTTCTGGCCCGCCTTGATCCTTTAGTTTCTTGACTTCCTTTGCAAGATCCCCCTTAATGAGTTCGGAATTGCTCCAGTCAAGCTTTGTGAGCGTCTTTGAGGCTACATATTTCCTCGCGTTATTAATTCCCGCCGCAATTGGGTCTTCATTAGTGTTTGCATAAGGCCAATGCGCCGCAAATATCTCATACGTCTTTCTGCCAAGCAATAAATCAAAAGTTTTGCTCATTTGCTTCACTATCACTTTGCCAAGAAAGTCATCAAAGTATCCAGCAACCCATCCGCCATGCTTGAACCCGCCAGTGGGATCTTCTTCAGGCCCCCCTGGAGCCTGCATCACGCCCTCAAGGGTTATGAAAGACACAACATTTAGTTTTCTCATTTTTTATTTCCCCTTTTCTAAAATTTCTGTTACTCTATACCTGACAATCTTTTTCACTAGGTCATAGGAGATCGGCTTATCCAAAGAGAATTGGACAGAACCTTTTTCTTGTTTAAAGGGAGCCAATTCTTTTTTGAACGCTTCAATGCCTGAGGGTGTCGGATAAAATCCAATATGATTTTTCCAAGCGCCGAAATATACTAAACCTCTGCCGTTGAGCCTAAACGCAGGTATCCCATAGCTAATTGCCTCTTCGGCCTTCGGTGCTGATTCCCTGATTGTAGACCTAATTTTTTCTAAAATATCTTGAACCTCTTTTGGAAATGCGGTAATATATTCATCAATCGTTTTCAATTGCTTTTTTGATTTTGTCACGAATTAATTCACCCACCTGGCCTTCCTTTGTATGCCTTTTGCAGGGCTGCAATGTCAAACTTCTTCATCTTGTTTTTGGCGGTGTTCTCCGTAGCTTTTTTCTCTACCGTTCCGTTTTTCATGGCGAATACTACATAAAATTTAGCATATAAATTGGATGAGACATGTAGTACCCATTTCGGACATTTGTAAAACAAAAATGGATATAATTCATCCAGCATTTTACTCTTCAAGCAGCCGGCAGGCTAATTTTTATTCGATCTCCATCTATCATGACATCATATGTTTTTTGGTCGTATGTCTTGATATAAGACAAGAGGTTATAGGCGTGTTCCACATTTTTCTTCCAAATATCAGGAAGACCTTCTGTTGGTGGTACTGTTGCATTTGCTTCTTTGACCTTTTTGCCTGTTGTGCAGTCAAACTGTGCTCCATGAAAGGAACATGTCACAACATCTCCATTTATAACTCCCATAGAAAGCCGCGCGCTGCTATGACCGCATCTGTCATTAAAAGCATAGTATTTTCCATTTATGTTGACTATTGCTATTTCCTTACCATCAATCTCGACATGTTTCATCTTTCCTGTTGGTATTTCTTGTGTCCTTGCTACCTCAACTAATTTTTCTTCCTTTATTTTTGATTCCATAGTATATCCGAGTTGAAGGGTCAATATATCGAGGATGTCCACAAGAATTCGAAAATAATATACTGTGGTACTTTGTGTTCTATTCAATGAAAACTACAAAACAGAAAACTACCACCAGAACAATTCGCTTGCCAAGCAAAATTGACGATATCCTTCAAAAAGATGCTAAAGAAAAGAGAACAACTGTTAATTCATTGATATCTTCAGCATTAACAAAGTATACGGAATGGGACAGGTATATAGAGTCTTTTGGATTTATCTGTCTGCCTCGAAATGGTTTCAAATTGATAATCGATTCGTTAGATGACGAAACTATCAAGCGAATAGCAGAAGAAATCGGATCTAGACAGCCAAAAGAACTTATGATGTTTATTTTCAAGAAACTAAGTCTAGATAATTTCGTATCTCAGACTTCCTTATTCTCTAGATATGCAGGATTCGGAACATATGAAATAGATACTGATGAACGAAATTACACATTTGTAATACATCATGAACTAGGCAGAAAATGGTCTACTTTTTTAGCTTATTTAGGATCACAAGGATTGAAGACTACTTTAGGCGTTGTGCCCAAATTCAATATAACAGAGTATTCAGTCGTGTTTGAGTTCTTTGTTCCATAGGATACTTCGTTAATACAGCAAGAGCACCTGACAAAGCAGGCCGCATAGTAATGGTCAGATTTGCATCGGCGTGTGTGAATTTATACCGACCGGAATCACAGTGAAAATGAGTTATTAATCCTATGATTCAGAAAACTGAATGTCCTTTGTTTTGTAGAACAAAAAGGAACCGATATCGGAGCGGGTTCGACTGATGAAGCTTTAAAGGTTGCTGTATATAATATCCCTGTTTAGAGTCAAATAGCATCGCAATTTGCCCGTTATTTGGTTCGGCGGCAGTAGTAGTCAGACTTCTAACAACTATAGAAAGGCTTGTAC
>JBKPPX010000334.1:0-3400 GCA_046733815.1 Thermoproteota archaeon
TTCTCCAGCAAGTAACATCAATAAGTTATCTGCTATACACTCCTGAACCAAATCTTTATATGTACATTCAGTAGATTAAAACTTTTAAACAAAATGTCTGCTTCTGTTTTATTTAAACTTTCCTAATTCTATGCGTAAAAATAGAGATAATTTCATTGAGTAGTAGTTTTCAATATGTTTTCATTTCAGATTCCTTTTTATTCAACGAATTGTTGTTGCTTCTATAAATAGGCTTAATCAAAACAAAAATTATAAAACAACTACTCGGTGGAAATCCTCTTATACTGACGACTTACTATTAGATTAATATAAATATGTCTGAAGTACAAGAAATAAGAACAGTATTTCAAGGATTGCAGACCTTATATGAGACGTACCTTCCAAAAGTAGATCCTATCCTCATTCATGATTTACTAATACGTGAGAAGGAAAAATCCGAAAATGCACCATTTTATATGGTCGAGATATTTACAAAACCAGGAATAGATTCTGAAGCAATGAAAAACAAGATATTTGAAAGGACTGGATGGCTTCCTGCTGTGTATGACAAAGGCACTCATTATGTAAATAATCAGAGACTAACTTTGGAAATGCTCAAAGAAATATCTGCTTCCGATGATGTTTTAGAGGTTACTGGTGACTATACCGGAAGTATAACCGCGACCGGAGCCTCGCATGAACCTAGAAATCGTGCCCGATAATTTGTATACTTAAACAGTAAAAATATTTTTCTAACTTCTGATCAACTCTAGAACATTATCTATAATTTTTTGATGATTAGCTTCTACCTCTGTTGTTACGAGAAGTAAGTGATAGTTTTCTAATGGTACGGTTATACGTTTAAGCTTTTCATATTCTGCGATAGCATACTTTCCCTTTCCAATCTTCGGAGCTAGAGAGTTACGCAAAGCCCATCTAGCTAATGCCTGTAAATTCGATCTTTTTGTTTCTTCAGGTGAAAGTAGATTCTGAACACCCTGGCGTTGCCCTCCATACTTAGTTTCACCGGTTTCATCACATATACCAACGTAGCGAATCTTCGGATCAAGATTTAAGATGTCGTTACATAGCTTCCCATAGTCCATAGCTGTGAGTTAATAACAATAAGAACGACCTTAATAAGCATTTTATTTGGCATCTGGAGAAGATAATAGTTAATATACCTTGAAATTAAGTGAATTACTCTATGATATTAGCCAAAAGTTAACACGTAGATGAATGACCCACTAAGTTAACAGAACCCTATATACACACCAATTGCTTGCTAGGTCATGCCATCTGTTTTATCCAATTCCGACCGAAGAATCTAGCTTTGTATATCTTACTGACTCTGCCAACTAAAGGTTTCTGTAAGAACTAAGTTGTGAAATATCCTGATAAATTTTGGAGAATAAAACATATCAGGAACCCCTGTAATAGTTGTATTTAACTTATAATTTATACACCTAAGTTATATTTCTAGAATCATAAATATGCGTATAATCATTACAACAGATTATAAAAAGGTCAGATGTGTCAATTTGAAAAATGGGATATAGGGACACGTCATATTGTAGATGGATTTAGGATAAATAAAACAATCTTAAAATGTTTGTTGATAATGAAACATTTATTAATAAATTGTCTTGAGCCTTATAAGATTTGCATTAGACTAACAACACGACCCCAATTTTACGATCCTCATCACTGTAATTTTATAGTGATCTTTAGGCTTTACGTTCTATGACTACCATTATACTTTCTCTTAAACCTTGATTGTGATTATATCTTTAATCAGTAACATTTAATAATAAAATTAATACTCCCGGCTGGAATTAATTAAGAAAATCTGTACCGCAGGATCAGAATAATATTACTATGAAATAGCAATAGATATGTACATCATATGCAATACTATAATAAGAGAAAGTGGATGATTCATGGTCATTTAGAGAAATAGATAGATTAGGAATATCTTATCTTACTCATAGCTATCACAGATATCCTGCCAAATTTATTCCGCAGCTAGCGGCAAGATTGATCAAAGAAAATAGCCAAATTGGAGAACTTGTTTGTGATCCCTTTATGGGTTCTGGAACCACTCTTGTTGAATCTATTGTCAATGATAGAAGAACCTATGGAACCGATATCAATCCAGTAGCGGTATTAATCACAAGGGTTAAAACTACTCCAATAGATCCTCAATATCTAGAATCCATAATATCGACATTAAAACTAAAGATTAAGACCAATCTCATAGATGGAAATAGACAAACGCTACTCTTAAAAGATGACGATGATTTTAAGGTTGTCTTTTCTGAAAATAATAGAATAGATTATTGGTTCCCTGAAAAACAAAAACATGATTTGTCCATCATTCTATCAGGAATCATGATGATTAGTGAAGACGAAAATATTAGAAATTTTTTAGTCTGTGCGTTTTCAAATATTCTAAAAGGCTGTTCGCGGTGGATGATGAAATCGATAAAGCCCACAATAGACAAAGAGAAGACGATAAATGATGCATATAGCAGTTTCTTTATTCATATACAGAGGATGTTAAATAAGAATCGACAGTTTTGGAAGATACTTAAGGACAAAAAGATTGACTGTACAGTAGATAATGTTGATGTACGTAAAACGAGATTAAATGATGATTCTGTGGCATTGATAGTCACCAGTCCACCCTATGTTACTTCCTACGAATATGCTGATCTTCATCAACTGACTGCAATTTGGTTGGGATATACTGAAGAGCTTTCAGAATTTAGAACCAAATTTATCGGTTCTATCAAAAAAAAGGAAGTGACTAAAGTTAGATTGTATAGCGATCTTGGAAAAACAATAGTCGAAAATCTTCGATTGATAGACAAAAGAGAGGCAGATGCGATAGAGCACTATTTTTTTGATATGCAGCAATGTTTTGAAGAAATGTATAGAATCTTGACGTTGGGTGGAAGAACATGTATTGTAATAGGTGACACAGATATTAATAAGGTCAAGATCCATAATGCAGATGTATTTGTACAAACACTGAAAAAAATAGGTTTTACTATTCACAATATTATCAAAAGACAAATACCAAGCAAGGCTCTTCCATTGACGAGAGACGAGAAAACAGGCCGATTTGTTGGTACAATGAAATCTGACAGATTGGCATATCCCGTTGAATATATCCTCATAATGGAGAAAGCCTAAAACGAGCCTTAGCTGATCAATTCAATTATGTGAAGAAAAGATGGAATCAAATGGTATCGATACTATCTCTGTATTTCATAGAATCTGAGGAAGTTTACTTTTCTCAAAATATTTCATGATAGCTAGTGAATTCATTACAAATAGTCAGGGTATTCATTTAGGTTAAGAATAGTAGCTATATACAGGCATATATAGATATAATTATCCTTTCTTAGAATCAAGT
>JBKPPX010000335.1:0-19163 GCA_046733815.1 Thermoproteota archaeon
AATTTGTCTAGCATGTTTAATCCTAAACTCATACTTGACTTTAAGGATACCATATTCAGCAGTTCTTATTTACATTAATGCATTCTCGGAATTTTCGCCTTCTTTCGTAATCCACTGCCCCTTGTCATCCATTTTATTATCATTGGCTTCTCCTTTTCCATTGGTAGACCTAAGATATGGGCAACCTTTTTGAGTATTTTTCCCATCTCTACGAAAGGCCATTTGCTTCTGGGATATCCATTATTGTCTTTTCCCTTAAAATATTCTCAGCATTTCCTCAGAAAGATCTGATCCAAACTGGTCATAAATGTTAAATATTTTCATCAGCTTATGCCTTTTATATGCACATCAGCAAGCTGGAGGACACAACTAAAAGCAGTCAAATTGCAACACCATCTATTATCAGTTAGGTTCCAGCATAACTCTATTGAGTCCGAGAGTGACTTATTAGCACCATACTACTGCTATTCTTGCAAAATGGTAAACTCGAAAATATTCCGTTGCATTGCTATCTAAAAAGTGTATTATTCTTCTATGTTAATGGACGCTGGAAGAAGAATGAAAGATTATAAACACCTTACTAGCTACCTAAGAAAGTCACATTGTCGGTATACAAAAAATTTCAAAAACTCTTTGAACTAAAATTACTGTGTTTGTCTGTGTTAGTAGCAATATTTATTTTACCTGCAATATTCTTGTTATTTTCTAAGCATGCCGATTCAGCTCCTTGTATTACCTATGACTCATCTACTAACATAATCACAGTAACTTGTGGTTCTGCAAGTCTTACTGATATAGACAACCAACTTAACGATGATAGCATTCTAGGTAAACAACAAGAGTCTAATCGAATGTGGTTACTAAATGCAGGTATTGTAGTAGCTAACCAAGCTACATTATATATTAATTCTACAGATACTGCTTGGTTAAAGATTAATGCTGATGGAGATACTGGTAATGGAATAGATGTCCATGGTAGACTAAAGATTGATTCAGTAAAGATAACTTCATGGGATCTGCAAACAAACGATTATGCCAAGACTGATGTGGAGGGAAAGATACCTAGACCATATATTTTTGTTGATAAGGATGCAACAGGTACCACAGATATTACCAATTCAGAGCTTGCATACCTTGGATATGAGGGTGACTACCGCAGTCCTGGCCTTAGATATAATGGAGGATCTGGAAGTCTCGTAAAAGGTAATCATATACATCATCTTCAAACTGGTTTCTATTCAGATGGTGTAGGTGGTATGATTATTGAAGGCAATCTTGTTCATGACAATACAGTTTATGGACTAGACCCTCATACTGGAACACATGATATGATAATTCGCAATAATGTAGTCCATAGCAACGGGGAGGAAGGACTAATCTGTTCACTTGATTGTTACAACATTACAATTGAAGGCAATGAAGTATACAGTAATGCAGATGCAGGTATAATGTTTAGTAGAAATATGTATAATTCAGTAGCAAGAAATAACTATGTACATGACGAAGTTAAAGGAATATTTGTATCAGCATCAAATAATAATGAAGTATACAATAATACAATTTCTAACAGCGGAGAAGGAATTTATGTAAAGGCAGAAGCTGCTAATAATAAAATTCACGGTAACACCATCACAAATGCTACCTCAAATGGTATACTTGTCAATACCGGTGCGTTTGACAATACCTTTAGTTCTAATACTATAATCAATGCTGCAAAATTTGGCATAAATGTTGCTCCAGATTCAAATAATAATGTATTTGAAAACAACAAGCTAATTAATTCTAAGGTCGCCGGAGAAGAAGGATGACAACAAGGATCTCAATGGTGATAGGAGAATATATCTCTGTTAACCTGTACTACTGAGCCCCGAAAACCTGCTTCTTAGATAGCAATAATAATTTCTAAAAGTAAAAGTAAAAACTGGATCGCAAAATATAGAATGTATACTAGCTTTCCATATTCTAGGATACATGGCGACGATTGTAGAAGCCTGTGTCAAAAATTATACAAATTGCTCAAAGAAAATTTAATAGATTCCTCATAGAGAAAAGCAATATCGTAAGATAACATATATGACATACAGTATCGACAAGCAAGTCTTTTAAATTCTTGTATCTTAGCAATATTAAATTCAGTTAGCGGAGCGGTATAAGATCTTCTAAATAATCGTGTAATAACAATTTCTCGATATTATCAGTACTATTAGGATAGAATTGTTAAGCTTGTCACTATATCTTTTTTCTTCCTCAATAATACCAACTTTCATCACCTAATGATGAAAATTGCTCCTAGCTAAACAACCCCTCTAGATGTAATATATTATTGAAGGCTCTATATTACTATGTATGATCCATCTAGGAACTGATCAAGGAGTAATAGTTTGATAGTTACGCGAAAAAGTTTTTATGAATATTCTCTATATTTTTAGTTAATATTGCAGCTTAACATAATCATAATATCAATTGGACTCTTGCAAACTAATCAATGGTAAATATAGATAATTTACTTACAATGTAATTTTCAAAATAGTTATGGTCATTAAACAGCATGAGTTAGGAAAATAAGAGAAATGACTCTTACTGATTATTAGCTACTTCGTCTACATCGTAATCTACATCCTTATTTTTGAATCAAGCAGTCTACATGGAGGTTGTAGCAATAACCTCTGATTATTGGCGTTGTAGATGTTTTTCTTTTAAGCCCGGCAGAAAGTCTTCCCAATCTTCTTCATCAGCTACCTCGTCTTCCAGTAAATCCTCAAATATCTCATGAGTAACAAGGTCTTTCATATGATATTTTTTTGCTAATTTGTTATACTTATCTATCGCACATCGTTCGCCTTTGAGGACCAGTTCTACTATACTGGCAAGATCTGATGTATCATCCGGTGGCTCAGAAAAGCCGCACGTAGAGGCTGCCATGATATCAGTCGTTGGTTCTCCACCAAGCTGACGTATCCTCTTGATCAGTTCCTTTGCATGATTCATCTCGTCATTTGATTGCTCTTCAAGTTTAGATTTGAGTATTTCTGCATTTATGCCCTCTATCACCTGAGCATAAAGGAAGTATTGATAATGAGCTAACCATTCGTCAGCATATGCAGAATTAAGGTCTTTTACTACTTCTTGTATATCTATTTCTACTATTTCTCGTCCTTTTTGTCCCATAGTAACAACAGTATGGAATATGCAATTTAATAGTTATAGACCATAGATAAAAACGAAAGGTGCAGCGCACCATAATGCGTAGTTGACTTAAAATTATTATTTTTAAAAATTCTGTATTATTTATTAATTTATTAGTCAAGTGTGTAGCGAGAAGAAAATTTGCTATAAAGTCGCAAATATAATTAGTTAACAATCATTTTTGTTCTTGAATTTAGCTTCGCTAGCAAACAATAATGTATTCTATCCTTTTGATCCAAGACTTACATTACCGATTCTATTTTTGCTAATTTGGTTAAGGCCTATGAATATAACATCTGTTTTCCAATCGTATCTATGGTATTCATTATCATTAGTAATTAAGGATGCATATTTGAGAAATAGATACGATAAATCCAAATTTGAACGAAGAATTGCAGAAAATGCCGATAATATATACAAATCTATATAAGATGAATAGACTAATATGAAAATTAAGTATGTCAGACATTTCTGTGGATTCTTTTTAATAATGAGTAACAACCACGATAGCCTCAGAATTAGCGTTCGGATAGAAATAAAAAATCAATAGCCAAGCCATTAATAATGGATGATAAGATGATATATTATGGAAAGTAAAGACTCAGAACAGTTGGATAAATTATTATCCTCAGGACAAAAAACTGTTGCGATGTTTTATGCCGATTGGTGCCCGTTTTGTAAGAAATTTAAACCAGTTTTCGAATCTGTAAAGTCGAAATATAAAAAGATCCAATTGGAATTGAATGAAGATGAGAATCCAATGTGGGACAAGTTTGCAATATCAGCGGTTCCCACTGTAATTGCGTTTGAGGGAAATAAAATTGTTGCAAGAAAAGATGCCAGAATGGGCGTCGGTTTAGAGAAATCGGACATTGATTCACTTCTGCAAGAATTGAAGTGGAATTGATAAATGACACATCTCTGTTGTATAAACTCAATGCACTTTTTTTAATTTACTCTTTGGCGCTGAATAAGCATTTGTGAATAACAATTGGGGATTATCAATTCGAACCATTAGAGGCACATGATTGATCTTTGGAATTTTTAAATGTTCGATATAATAATAAAAATTTATTATTTCTCGTTGTTGTGTTGCCAGTATATATATGTAATACATGATAATTGATTATTTATCTCTCGCAAGTTAGGTAGCAGAATAAGACAGATAATCCGAAAGTTTGATATATTCTTCTCGAGGAATCTTTGCAATCTCAAATCTCTCTTTTGGTTTCATAAGAGTCGCTGTAGCATCAATTCCTACCTTTGCTGTTAGCAAATTCTGCTGATCGCTAGAAGGGTCTAGACTCGATCCTTTCGCATTGGAGACTATTAATAACCCTTTATCTGGCTGACATCTAGTAGAAATTGCATATTCTACGGAAACAGGATTCGTTGGATCAATATCGTCATCTACCACAATAGCCATCTTCAGGGAAGGATGAGCCGCGAAAGCAGCTAACAGAGCATTTTTTGGCTCACCTTCTAAACGTTTTTGAATTTGAATTACTGCATCAAGCCAGTTGCTTCCACCGTCGGTCAGATGTACTGTCTTTGTAGATGGAACAACATTCTTTATTACTTCAAACATCTTTGATTCTACTGGCAACCCCATCAACAGGCGATGTTCTGTAAATCCTGGTAAAATATCGTAAAAAATTGCATCACTTCTAAATCTTATTCTATCGAGCTCAAAAACAGGCTGTTTACGTTTAAAATCGTAGGTCCTAAGCATTTCTACCATCCATTCCTCTTCAGTTCTATCCTTGAGAATTTTACCCTCAAGAACAATTTCAGAATGGGTAGGAACATATAGTTGGGAAAAATTACTCTTGCTCAGTTTAAGATCGTTATGAAGTAATGAATTCGCAATTAACATTTCATCAATACCATACGCGGCCTGATAGGCTGCAGCTATACTAACTGCCGGATGCACTCCGATTGCAATTGCAACTTTTAGGTCTTCTCCATGATCTTTCGCAAATGAATAACACTTATGTAAATGCCTGCCTTCTACCATTCTAATTGCCATATGCTTATTATCGAGTAGCAAAAGTCTATGCGTGGAGGAATTCTGATTGTCTTTTTCTTGGTTCTTAGCAAAAACTATTGAGGAGGTAATAAAGGCACCTGCGTCTTTCTCAAAATGAGTGATCACTGGAAGATCTTTCAAATCATTAGAGGAATTCTCATAGAAAGGAGCATCACCGGAGAATCTTCTTGGTGGAGTTGCCTTTGCAATTGATTGAATAATATGAGTATGAATTGCATTTTCATCATCGACTCCAACGGCAAGAGAAAATCTTTTCCTTGTTCCTAGAACATTAGATGCTACGGAGATATCGCTACCTTCAACATTTTCAAATAATACCGCTTGCTTTTTTTCAACCTTGCTCACTACCGCTGCAATCTCAAACTTTGTGCTTACAGTTTTGTTTATTCTTATTAGATCATTTCCTCTCTCCAATAAGCTCAGGAAACCACGAAAATCATTGCCATTCTTATATGGTTTCTTTTCGTTGCTTCCTTCTATCGCCATTTTCATTGTCGTTATCTCCTACTAGGTTCATAATCTCTCCCATAATTGCTTTCATGTCATCAAATTCTAGTTGTTTTAAACTATGAAGAGAAATCAGGCAAATACCGTTTATCATTGAAGATATCCTTTCAGAAATTGTATTAATAAACATGGGATTGAATTTGCTTGGTATAACTTTGGCTGTATTGATTTGGTTAGACGAACTTATTGAGACAGAGATAGATCCAATCCTATCCGAGGATTCGGATACAGAAATAAAACACCCATTTTGATAAGATAGATATTTTATAACAAAGGTTCTTTTTCCTTCTGACGTAATCATTCGGACAGACAATGCGTCTTGTCTTTCATTCTGCATTATAATATAACTAAATATGCATAAACTGAAATATTTTTCGCAACAGTATTCACACTATCCTCTTATTGATGTTCATCGTTATACCTTAGATTTTGTTGTCTCTATTCAAATCTGAGTATATATACAAAAGTCAAGAACAACTGAATCTCATCTGATGAAACGTCTAGTTTTTGGCCGTGTAAAATATAATGTTTAATTTAAAATTCAATCATCTCTCGGATTAATCTGATCCTCATAAATTTGTCTTTATAATATAAAGACCTGCTCTCTCTTATTGATAAGCTTTTCAGAATTTGGCTTATTAATATGCGCCATTACCTAGAGGAGAGAGCAGATAACTACAGCTTTAGGATAAATTACTGCTTTTATTACATATGCAAGATGAATCCGAAGATTTGAAGGGTCTGCCCTTCCTAAGCGCAATTGTTCTTGCTGACGCTTTGTCTCTCGCACCACGCCTATTTGTATCTGTATTTTGAGGTAGTGAGGTACCGTGTTCATCGACGATCTCAATTTCAATAAGTTCTTTAAATTTTCTTTTTAATATCAAGGCCATTTGTCTTGCCATAGCAATATTACCATTACCAATTCTTACAATCTTCTTATTGGATCTGATTTTAGAAAGTAAATGTGATACTAGCTTTATAGCCGCTTCAGGTGAAGATTCGACTATACTTTCGATCTCATTATGAAGGAAAATGACCGATATGCCTATTCTAACACCAGGATCAATTCCTATCGTTAGCTGGTCGTCATGGTATGGTCCCATGATATTTCGCAAAATCTTCGCCTTCATAAAAACAGGGTAATCATCTAGCTCACTATCAAGCAAGACGTCTTTTCTTCTAACAATTTCTGCCTCATCTCTTGTAGTTATAATTATTTTTGCGTTGGATAAGGCTGCTTCTTGTGGAGAGAGAGACTCGAATTCTATCTCCATTAACTTTAGAGCATTGATAATTTTGTAATATGGCCGGCCGTAAACAGTGGCAACAGCAACTTTATTTTGGACGACCTCCATGCTCAGGGGCGTTTCATCAAATCCAATTTGAACAAAAATTGTTATTAAATCTTGTGGTTAAGTTCTGCATAAGAAATCTTATTGATAATCTAATTCTGGTTATTTCCGCGTTTATCTCTAATAACTTGTAGGATGCAACACTTTTTCGAGTTTAAAGACTATCTTGCATCTTATGCTAAATATTTAATTTAGATACTCCGAAGGATATCGGGTCCATTATTTTTCTTCACTCGTGCGTAATCTAGGCATGATAGTTTTCGAACCAACCTTTTGTTCTACACCGAATGCAATTGCTCCGAGATTTCGGACTTCAAATGATTTGAGTTTAACTGCGGCGATCATTGTAGAATAACTAAACATCTTGCTATAGGCAGTGACAGCTCGTCTATATATTAAGCGTTCAAAACCTTCCTCCAATTTTGAAATCATTTCGATTTCATTAGCGTCATTTGGGACTATACTCTTATATACAGTACTGGAAAATATTGAAATTGCTTCCTTTACGTTTTCTGCGTTACTCATTTTATCCAGTATATCTTCCTGTACTCTGAACGTAGGTTTGATTCTTAATGATTTGATATGCGTTTCAGATAAACCCCAATATTTTGCACGTAGTGTGCTCAATGAATTGTAGGAATCTACGTCTAATCCAACTATAGGATGAACATCTGCAGGTTTTCCGATTACAGTGTACGCAGTAGCAAGAGCCTGATAGTAGGAGTGGTCTAGATAGACATCAAAGATCTGGATATCTCCTTTTTCTTTGTATGTCTGGCCAGCCCTAGAAACATCTCCCCCAAACTCTGATGATTGCAATGTAGCAATAGCTTCGTCTAAATCCTTCGCAACAAGAGCTTTTACAACTATGTCTCTTCTTCCGATAAGCTCTTCGGCACGCATGTTAACATGAGGTAAAATTTCTTCATACGTTCTATCCATTGCTTTACCTTTAAGAATTACCTTCAGATTCCATATTATATATTTAGTATAATAGGCATTAAGTAAATCTTGTCTTGTTACTATCCTTGCCATAGAGGCATGAAAATCAACCAGATCTTCTCTCAGGAGATTTTCAATTTTTTCTGCATTAATTGGCTTTTGTAATTTGGCCATAACGTCCGTATATGCGCTATTCTTTAGTTTCAATACGAGCTCATCGAGATCCCTTGAATCGGCAAATAATTCTAACTCGGTTTTTGAAAGCATCTTTCCCTTTTCAGCAAAGGCTCTTACAGTACCAAAAATCCTCTGTGGCTTGTTGATTCTACTCAATAATTTTATTCCCCTTAGATGTTTTGTCTGAAGGATATCTGTTTGTTCTATTTGGAACTATTGTCGATCCCTTTGAGACTTTCTCTGATGTTTTTGCCGCTTCTGTAGTATTTTTATCACCATCATCCTCACTTGAATCGTTTACAGTTAGAATCATTTTGACTATAGTATCTACTGCTTTGTCATATGAGGAATCAATATTTTTTTTTATTCTTGCAATATTTTTATCTCCTTCATCCACAATTAGTGAGGATTCTCTCTCTGCTTCTGCCTTCGCGGCATCAATTATTTTTTTTGCTTCATTGTTAGCCAGAGCGATAATCTGCTGATTTAACTTATCAATTTCCTCTTCTGAATAAGCCATAAGACGCTTCTCCATTTCATCTATTTTGGAATCTACATTATCCATGTCTTTCTCAAGCTCTGAAAGTGCATTTATAATACCTTCAACAGATGACGTCTTTTGTTCCAAACCATTAGAATGCAACGAGCGCGCCTATTAAACCCTTTACTTTTAATACTATTTTAGAGCAAGATTTTATTATAAAAAGTCTTGATAAAGAAGAAAATTGTCATAAACGCCTAATCATATATTTACAAATCTTTCAATAAGACTGCATATTCTTGTTGCTAAAATTGACATCATCTTTTACTACTATCCATATCCCCGAACTTAAGATGTTGACATTTCTCTTATGTTGTAAGGCTCAAAATTGCCTGAGCCATATCTCCTTTTGCGTCAGTTAATGCATGGACTGCCTTTTCTTTTGAAACGTTTGCTTGTTGCATTACTAAAATGATATCTTCTTCCTTAATTGTCGGAACATCTCTTTGCTTCTCTTCTATATCAGTAGCAACTACTTGAAAGATAGTGCTATCCTTTCCCTTCATTTCTAATACTTGAGGCTTCATCAAGTAAAGCTCTTTGGTCTCTGTTTTGATAATTACCTCTTCGATGCTGCCAAGGTCTTTCATTTCTAGACCCATCTTGTCTAACATGCGTCTCATTTCACGGTTGCCACCACGCATCATGTCATCATTACTCTTTCAAGCGGCTTTTTATTCCTTCTCTAATCTTAACAGCAACGCTATTATGATATTTTTTCATAGTACTAAATCCGACTTGTGCTTTTCCTGTCGCAAGGACTACATTAGATTTAGTTATGATCGCGACATCCGAAGCAACTCTGATATTTGAACCACACCATTCTACATGCTTACAAAATAGCGATCTGCCTTCACTAACAAATGGAATTGCCTCTGGAGTCGGTATGATACAATTTTCTCTGAATTTCTCGCTTCTTAAGAGTTGTTTCGCTCCAAATACAGTTAATGCTAGTCCTCCATCTGTACGAAAGGTAGCTACTAATCCATTTCTAATACTGAAATTTTTGATTCTGCCTGTTCTTTTCGAAAATTCAAACTGGAGATCTCCTTCCAGAGCTCTACTCACTTCCGGCCCGAAGATAGCGTCCACATGAGAATATACTTTGTCTCTCCAGTCTAATGATAAAGGTTTCATCTACCCTTGGATAGTATATAATTCCCCTACATTTACATATCATTTGTCTATATAGTGGATAGTACATATATATAGAATAGAGAATTACTTGCTGTGTATATGGAGAAACCTTATGATGTCAAGATGGGAGCCCAAAATGAGGAGACAAGAAAGATCCAATATACAGGAGGATCTTCATACATAGTATCTCTTCCCAAAAAATGGGTTCAAGATCTAGGACTAAAGCAAGGAGACAATGTCTCAATTCTTAGACAAGGAAGTTCACTTCTACAACTCACACCTGCATCAAAACGAATTTCAAAAGAACAAAAAGAAGCAACCATAGAGATTTCAAAGGATGATGCTCCTTACTTTCTTGCACGAAAATTAATCTCGCTTTATTTTTTAGGATTCAATATAATAAATATCATTCCAAAAGAATTTGGAAGATTAACTAGTGAACAACGAGAGGTCATGAAGGACGTTGTAAAACGGGTTTTGATGGGAACAGAGATTATCGCAGATTCTGCAGGAGGTATAACATTGCAAGTCTTGATTAACTTACTCGAGCTATCGGTAGACGCTGCGTTCAAAAGAATGCTGTTGATTGCGAAATCTATGCATAGAGATGCTATTCTATCATTACGAGAGAACAATCTTGAATTGGCAAAAGAAATCGTAAAATCTGATGATGATGTGGATCGTTTTAGTTTTTATATAGTCAGGCAATTAAACATTGCAATAAAGAATGAACATTTATTAAAAGAAATTGGATTGGATGATTCACGTAATTGCCTTGGATATAGATTGATTACCAAATCAACTGAAAGAGTTGCTGACCATGCAACAATAATAGCCAAAGATATTATTGAGATGGGACGACCTTTGAGCAGAGACACAGTGGAAAATATTGCCAACATGAGCAATTTTGCGCTTGAAGTCTTGGATGAAGCATGCCTGTCAATGTTCAAGCGGGATTATAATTCTGCGGATAGAGCCATAGAAAAGGCTCGTAAAATTGATGCTCTAGAAAGAGCTATCTTACACACATCAGATAAAGCCAAAGATATTAATGAAATGTATAGAATTAAATTGATTACCGAAAGCATACGTCGAGTAGCTGAATATGCTAGCGATATAGCAGAAATTGTTCTAAATATGACTGTAGAAAAGACTCTAAGAAAGGACTAAATTTACATTAATCAAATATAATCACAATGCCATCATCATTTTGCGAATTGTGTGGACGTCAACTAATCGACGGCAAAAAAACAGTCTTGATTGACGGCACAGTGTTCAATGTATGCATGTCGTGTTCAAAACGTGGTAAACCATATGTGGCTGCACAACCTATTAAAAAGAAAAGTGTTGGTAGTTCTGCCCCTCAGAAAATGATTAATCCTCTTAGAAAAATTTCTATGACAGATGATATAATACTTAATCCTGAATTTGCTAAAATAATTCGAGAGGCACGTATGAAAAAAGGTCTGACGCATGAACAATTGGGATTAAAGATGAATGAAAAGGCAACACTACTACGAAAATTTGAAATAGGAACATTGAAACCAGATGAAATAATGGCAAAAAAATTGGAAAAGTTTTTGGAAATTAAATTGCACGTCAGTATAGAAGAGATAGAATAATAATAATAGATTTAATTCAAAGGCATTTATACTTGGTTATCTATCATTTATCAGTTAGAAGAGGTACCAAAGGAAGCTACTTCTCTAGCAGATATTGCTGGATGTTCTATCATTAAAATAGTTGCTCAGCCTGATCTTAGATAATCAAAATACGGTATGGGTAGCTGCAAAGCAGAAGTGTAAAAGCAAAGTTTAATTCATAATATAATAGCTCTCTAATCAATACAATAACTACTCTAGTTGTTCAAAAGGACATATAAGAGAAATTTCTATCTATCAGGGACTTTATACATTCATTCATATTAGGATGCTCTAGTTATAATAGTAGTAGATTTTGTCGGTTCCCCTAAATATAGAACAGTCAAATGACTTAGTCATTACTTGTTTTTCTGACTCCGCTAAGGTAATACAGAAATAGTTGTTTATGGAAGTGGGTATAACAATAAAAATAACAGTACTTAGAATAGGACACAGAATAGTACGTGATGACCGCATAACTACCCATGCAGCTTTGGTTTCAAGGGCATTTGGAACGACCAAGATATTCATGACAGAAGTAGATAATTCGATACTAGAAACAATAAAAGATGTAAATAAAAGATGGGGCGGAGATTCAGAATTTGAAATTGAGATCATTGAAGATTGGAAGAAAGTACTCAAGAATTGGAAGAAAGACGGTGGAAAAGTTATTCATCTGACAATGTATGGAGTCAGTATAGATGACATAATAGACAAGGTACAGAGAGAAAATAAACTCCTAGTCGTTATAGGTGCAGAAAAAGCTCCAAGAGAAATATATGAACTTGCGGATTATAATATTGCCATTGGAAACCAACCACATTCAGAAATAGCTGCTCTAGCAATATTCTTAGATAGAGTCTTTGAAGGAAAAGAACTGAAAAGAGATTTTAAAGGTGGGAAATTCAAAATAATTCCAATGACAAAAGGTAAAAGACTTCAGGAAATAGAATAATATTAACTTAATCAGTTCAGTTTCCAACATCAACCTATGAGCATTGTTTGGATTGACTGATAGCGAAAAATATATTCACAGAAAATAATGATGTAATTATTAGTATATCATTATTATAAAGCTAAATGATAATAGCTAAAATAACTCTAATCTGCACTGTCTAAAATTCGACTTGATCGATAGATTGAATAAACAAAATATGGTACCACAATGCATTATCTTCTTTCTCTTGTATCGAATTTTGCTATGCTTCCTATTTTATTTTATTCTTTATTTTTTTGCTTAATTATCTTTTATTTACTTTTACACCTCAGTACTCATTTTACGTTCTAGAAATGAATGCTTCATTATCAGTAAAGAAAAGACATATTTAAAGACCGGATCTAATAAATATATAACGTGTCGTCGTCGTTGTCACCAACATTAAACTCAGAAGTCTCAGTCAAAAACTCACTTGACTTGCTATCCAAAAAATGGAATATAGACCCCAAAGTATATGATCTGCACCTAGGAAGAAGGGATGACGTAGTCGATACAATCGTAAATGTCAATGGCGTTTTATTTCACATCCCTACCCTTAGCAGAGATAATTTGTATGTTTTATGGAAATGTCTATGGCCAGATTGTCATAATTGCTGCGAACGACAAGGAAGACTTCCGTTGACAAAAGATGATATCAGAATCATTGCCAAAAAGATAGGATATGATTCCAAAGCAAAATTTGTTAAACATGAAACAAGAATATCTAGTTGGGAAGAACAAGAACCATTTGGAAATATTATAACTACCCTCACTATGCTCTCGCTTAAGAGAAAATCCGACGAGAAAGAAGAGGAAGATGGTACTCCAGTTACATGTAGATTCTTGAATAAAAACGGAGACTGCACGATCCACCCCGAAAAACCGGGTGTTTGCTGGCTGTATCCATTTGCCTCATGGTTAGAATCAGACAAAGGAAGAGCGATAGTACACGCAACATTTCAATTAACCGGAGATTGTCCTGGTTTCTATATAAGTAAATCAATCTATGATATGATGCCTGTGTTGGAGGAATATTCAAAAAAAATATACAACTATAATATGTCTATCAATAGGACGACAAGAGAAAATTATGGATTTATTAGCTTTATTGATTTGAGAAAAGAGACAAAGTAGAAGGTGGAAAGTGTGCTCTATAGAGAAAATATACAAATATCATATAATGCGAAATTTATAGGATTAATACGTAATATCGATCAAGTAGCGTACTTCACATTAGTTCAATACAATATGATGGAGAAGATATATATTCTTCATTTGGTGATGGACAAAATTGCAATATGCAGTTCTTAAGAAACATCGCTGGTAATGGATTAATAGTTTCCTAAAAGTAGCGGTGAGTGAAGAAAAGAATTGTCGTTTATAAAGTATAGACTTATACGTATAAGGAAGATTACAAAAAACAGAATTTACCTACTCTTTAAATACATTTTCTTTTTATATATTAAGATTAAAATAAGATTTGGCTGGTATTAGAATTAAACTTTATTTTAATAGATAATAAATGAGCACATATGATTATATCAACTATCTACCAATCATCTTGACTATCTTTAACAAATAATTTATTCAGTAGATAATCTCCAAGATAATTCTTTGCTAGTTCTATTTTCAACACTGGAAATCATTCTGCATAAATCAAGCAGCTAAAGGGCATACAGCCTTACGAAAGCTGTCCAACGTAGACAATTATATGATATGAAGATGAAATTGCATTCTTTGGATGTACGTGTGTGATAGAGTAGTAACCTAATACAAAAAGGAGTTTTAATAGGCTATTTATATCGTTATTAATCTAGAATAACCACAGTCACAAACGATGGTCACAAGGCAAGTCGTTCAGTTTGGCTTCCGTCCACATGTTCATTCTTTAGGTGTCTTGCGACATCTTCTGCCGTTGTAAAAACCAGATCACATTTTGGACAAGCAAATCTACTGTCTGACATAAGTATCCCTTCTATAATTTATTCCGTTTATTATATAGTACTAAGTTATTATTATATGCTAGACTTTGTCTTCCCAACGCAGGAAGAACTAAAAAAAATTGGTAATAAGGAAAGATTAAATGTATTCAGGCGTTATTTCGCTGCCAGTCGTTACAATCGATTAATAATTCAACAAAACTTGATTAGAACCGCATTCGATAAATCGCTGATTTCTAGAGTGAATGAACTAGAACGAGCTTATAATAAAGATTTTTTTGATATGGTCAGAACTATAAGATCCTATGGATATTTAGAGGAATTCTTAGCTGCTATAAAGGAAGAAGATGAAGCTCTGCAAAAGATAATTGAAGCATATGAGAAAAGGATGAGCAATCACTCAAGTAAGGACTGAAAACTTAGTCATTTTTATAATATATCATTTTTTACAGTCAATAATAGCAAAAAGAATGATCCGCCATCTATTGATGATTACATCTAGTGACGTCAAAATAAGCTATTCTAAGTAGGGATTATATTAATATTATAAGAGAAAGCTATACAATATGTTGGGTCTAAAGGAAGCGAAGGAGAACTTATCTCCTGAAATTGCACATATTGTGATTTATTAGTATAGTATCCAATACAATTCATTCCATGTCTTCTACAGATCAAACTTAGGTATTAAAGCATGTACCCATAAATCCAATGAAGATTTCCTTCGATAAGATGTAGAAAATAAACTCTGCTAATATATATAGACTATACAGACCCCTCTAATTTAACTGCTTTCGCATAGACCATCTCGCATCTACTGGAATTGATAAATGACAGACTGAGCAAGTTCCTGTCATTGTTTGTTAGTCGATACCAAACTCTTGGAGGAAAGTCATCGTATCTTTGTCTTTCCAGTATTGCAGTTTTTCCCAATTATTTACGCGTATTGGATGATGTTCTTGCTTAAGTCTATCAAGTTTTTATGATATAATCTATTGAAAAGGTATGGAAATAATTCTATTGAGGACATATATGTTCCTGCTATCTTTTCTCTTCTTTGATCAAGTGCTATAAATTATCTGCAATATATTGAATAATAGTGGGAAATCAAGGAAAAAGAATCATATCAAAAAGTTGCTTTGATTATGATAGCTTGTTTGTTGTTGTTTCTTCCATCATTTTTGCAGCATTCACAGATATTCGCGACATCTCACTTGTATTCTCTCTTGTATACTGCATGAACATTTTAGTTGCTTCTGTATTTGTAAACATCATGTTATTCCCCATCCGAATTGTTGCTATTGTGATATCTGACAAGCTACTTACCAATCTTGCGTATGTTTCTGTAATTCTTTTGGGTGACATCCACATATAATTATCAAAAAAAGAACTCCATGCAGTCTGAAATGAATTGCTAATTTTTCTTTGTGATTCTAGATAATTCTCTACCGAATCCCTAGCTGCAAAGACTGCCTGTTCTTGATTATCTGTAACTGTTTGCATATATCGAGGTAATCCTCTATGTGTTTCATCAACTGCATTCCTAACATTGTTCTTTGCATCATCAAAAGTTTTATTGATTATCTTTTTTGTTGTACTGTCGCCGTTTGTAGTACTGTTTTTAATATTATTTTCTTCTTTAAAACCTGAAGACATACGTCTTATAGGCTAACATTACAGTTAAACGTTTTTCATAAATTGGGAAGGTAAATAATGAAAGATTTGTTCTCGTCTTCAATATGCCATTATAGGATGATATATACCAATTTTTATTTCATTGGTTTGAGAAATTTATATATGCTCCATCCTTGCCGTTCGCCGATGACATGACTAAATGGCCGATTACGCTGTCTTAGACCACCGACAAATATTTCATGCAATTAACTAGCAATTTTTCCTCAATCAATCTCATCGCATTCAATTCGCAGATTTTTTTCTTTCCGATAATAAATTATACTGACTATATATATAAAAACAAATACCTATATTACAAATTTCATTGTCTTTCTCTGACCATTCTGTTAGATCATATCGCTGCTCATAAATATAATAACATGTTTTCAATTCAAAGTAATCAGGAATGCAACAATTTTTCCAGCAATTTTGCGACAAAGTAATCAGCTCAGATCCATCTATTAGGTTCGTTGGTATAGCAGATGGACATGGAGCATTATTAGCCACATCAGAACGGAAAGGTTTGAAGCCTTTGTTAAATGCAGAAGAAACAGCACAGTACGCAATCACTGCTGCAACGCGCCAATATACGAGGATTAGATGGCAGCCTCTTTTAGGTAAGATTGATTATACTTGCTCTCATTATGACAAACTGCTTCGAGCAACTATTCCTATTACTAACAAAGACAACCATCTTTCATATGTCATTATATTTACATTTGACGTTCAGACTGACAATTTTCATCAAATTATAATGCGAAAGATAGTCCCGCTGATTCGTAAAAATGAAAGTCGGTTACTTAATCGGGTTAACGATTAAGAAATTAATAGTACTATAATTTATAACTCAACACGCATTATTCAGGAACCAATAAGCATCAAATCTGCAATGAAATCTTGCAAGGTATGAAGGCTTCATAATAAGAAGATGAGATCTCCGTTCCACCATTTTTTCCATTTCTTTCCACCTTGTTTTCCACTTAATTTGTTCCAATTATTTGGGTAATAAAGGCGACGGCGTTAATAGATTAATAGTAAGATATATATATAATACTCTTTACCAATAAAGTTCTATAAGATTATGGCAATGCCCCATGAAGTTCGATTCAAATTAACAAGCAATGAATGCTTATATCTACAGGGACTTGCAAGATTTTTTATGACAACCGCATTATCGCTGCCCCCACCATACATTCACTAGCTAAGTTAGCTATAAGGAAAATTGCTAACGAGTGGATACAGATTCAGACAACTGCATTACAGAAAAGAAACAAACGAGAGAAAGTTATGGTATCACTCTTTCCGAATTATAATAACTTGTCTCCATCAGCAGAAACAGCACCACTATCACAAATAACGGCATCGAAACAAGAAAGTAAAGCCTTTAAAAAAAACAGTAGGACAGGTAATAGCACTAGAATGCGAAGATCCAGATCTATTTTGATTCCCGATGAAGAATCAGAAAGACAATCAGATGTCAAAGTCTTAGCTCAGGATCTGCAACCCCATATCCCCAACTCTAGATTGCGACTTCGAGTTACTAGATATTACAAGATCAGTAGATGTATACGTTGGTAACTAGCCTCAGCAGTAAACAATAAGGACTTGTATTGCTAGTGCTGAAACCATTACTGTATAATCAGGTGGACCTGCTGTTTCCTACCTATGATAATTATTGGGGTATAGTATTTATTCAAAAGTAGCAAACATCTATCTACATAAATCGATTAATCATTATTATAAAATGATCTTCATTAAATTATGAAAAATATCAATGAGTTTAAGACAGTACTATTTTGTAAGATGTTTGGCCTCAATTCTGTCACGTTTCGATGAATGAATAGTAATCGAATTACCTCCAAACGCTCTCTTTTGTAGTTTGTGGGGCTGTTTAATGTATATGACTACGTAATCGAACTTATGATAAAGAATCTCTATATTCGCATTAGAATTAGAAATTGCATTAACTTAAGTATCTATAACATAAGTTTCTATACGCATGCATCTATGTCTAGAGGTATGGGGTACAGATTACAACAAAATTAGAGAGACTTGTGTCTTGGCTGAAAAGCTGGGTTATTATGGGTTTTATTATGGTGAATCATTAGCAGATATTGACCTTGATTGCTGGACTGTATTATCCAGCTTATCATCCATAACGAGTCAAATAAAACTAGGCCCAGTTATTACATATCTTTTCCCTCAGTATAGAAACATTGCACATCTGGCTAAACAAGCATTAACATATCAAGAAATTTCTAAAGGAAGATTGGAATTCAGAACTGGTGCTGGAGCAACACTTCAATATGCTACTCAGTGGTGGCACCCTTACGGCATAGACTATCCACAAGAGAAAGAAAGAGTTTCAATTCTTGAAGAAGGATTGCAGGTTCTCCGAATGCTCTTGCATAAATCTATAGTTCACTTTAAAGGAAACTTTTTCAAATTAAATGGAGCGACATTAGAAAGACCAGGTAAGTGTATCCCTATAACCATTGCGGCAAAAAGAAAGAAAATGATAGAGATAGCTGCCAAATTTGCAGATATATGGGAGGCATCTTATCTTTCGCCAGAACAATTCAGCAAATTAAACTGTGATTTTGATAACATCTCTAGGAAGTTTAATAGAAGTGTTTTAAAATCCATTGAGTTGGATGTAATCATTGCAGAATCTTCCGGTGATTTAAAATACAAAGAAAAACTATTTGCTATGGAAAGAGGACCTGGTGTATACAATCAGATATTACAAAACGGACTGGTGGGCACGCCAGAAAAGATAGCCAGCAGAGTTGAAGAATATGTCGATGCTGGAGTAGAACAGTTCTTTCTTGCCTTTCATGATCCTTTTGATTTCAGAGCTTTAGAGTTGTTGATGGATAGTGTGAAATAAAGTATATTTTAAAGTGTAAATGATTCATCTATAAGACTTTCGGTATTATTGTTCTATCTTTGGTTTTTCTTCAGAATCTATCGTCATAAAAATATTTTGTTATCTCATCATTGTATCTTTATTATCTTTGACAATTACACTAGATTTATTG
>JBKPPX010000336.1:0-1734 GCA_046733815.1 Thermoproteota archaeon
TCAACAAGCACTTCTCAGATTCGCAGTCTTTGGTTAATGTATCCTTTATTATTGACCTGTGCTTGTCCTCCAAGATAATATAATTCCTGCCAATTGACCTTGCCATGTCTTTCTTGATATACTACAGTCCCATTATCAAAAGCTCCTCTTATTTTACTTTCCTTTCTTCAATTTTGAAAACATACGCTCATGCTAAAATTATGTAATATCTTTTATGGGAAGTTAGCTTTATGCATTTTTAAATTTTTATGTCACAATTAATCTTCGATAATTTTTGCAATCGTCGGCTCCCTTTTAACTATTATTATTACTATCTATCTACCTTGTTCAATGCCTTTTTCCTTTTAGCACTGGTTCCTGTCTCTCTTGTACCTGAGGATATAATTTCAATTAGCTTTGCTTTTCTATTTGAATCAGGTTTTGGTCTTAGCAATCTTCCTAATCTCTGGATAAATTCTCTGCTGCTTCCTGTTCCACTAACGATTATTCCCAGTTGTGCATCTGGAACATCTACTCCTTCATCTAAAACTTTGGATGTGACGATGGCATTGTACCTTCCATTCTTAAATCCACTTAAAGTGTCCTGTCTTTCTTCCTTGCCGGATTTATGAGTTATAAATGGTATTAGAAATTTATCAGCTATTTCGTATACTAATTTGTTATGCTGAGTAAATATTATTGTCTTAAGACCCATATTTTCTGCCAATATTTTCCTTAATTCTTCTATTTTAGATCTGCTGTTTAATGCAATATCCATAGCCTTATTTCTTGCTAATACAGCCTCTCTTGCAGCACTGCTTCTTCCTGAGATCATTATCAATCGTCTAAAGGCACCAGCATAGTTCATTCTTAGTCCTACCTTCTTCAAACAAACTTGATATATGCCAAACTGCTTTTTGTATTCCTCAAGTTCTTCGGGCAGCATATCTACCTGTCTTCTTTCAATTTCATATGAGGCGAGATGTTTGTTTTTTGCAAGATCTAGAGCATGTGCTTGAAATACTACACCGCCAACAAGCCTTGGAAATTCTTTATGTAACTCATCTTCCCTTTCAATTGTAGCAGTCAATCCTAAACGAAATGGAGATGCAAACTGCTCTGCTATTGTTCTATAACCTGGAGCAGCCAGATGGTGAACTTCATCAAGAATAATTAATGCAAATCTGTTACCAAGAGTAGATGCCCTTATGTATGCTGAATCATATGTCGATACTGTTATTGCCTGAATATCATCTACTCCACCACCCAAATTTCCAATTTTTACATTAAGAAAATATTTTGATAGTACTGATGTCCATTGATCCATGAGATCTATTGTAGGGACTATAATTAGTGAGGCAGAGTTAACCATTTCTATTGCCTTTACCCCAATAACAGTCTTGCCTGAGCCTGTAGGTAATACTACACATCCTCTCTTACCTGCTTTAGACCAATTATCAAGTGCCTTTTGTTGATAGTCTCTTAAAGTAAGGTGGTGGTGGTAGTGGTTGTTATTGTTATTGTTTTTAGTATTATCTATCAAAATATTTGGAGAAGGTATTAGATCTAAAACATAATCATCGCATACTATCTCGCTTTGCTTCAGATACTCTACAATATTTTGATAATATAATGCCTGTGCTCTCAAGTGATTTGTCCTTGGATCAATTGTGGCAAAAGGTATGTGAACAATACTACCTGTTATCAATATAGTACCATTGTCGTATCTTAATACTGCTTTGATCAATTTACAGC
>JBKPPX010000337.1:0-8071 GCA_046733815.1 Thermoproteota archaeon
GTCTATAGGTCCATCTACCTTAGAATAGTTAGTTCCAGTACCGGTAAGGGAAATAGTTGTGTTACCACCACCACGAGTTCCTCCTTCTACTGCTGAAGGAGCTAAAGGCGTAGGAGGAGGAGGGGAAGGAGATGACAAAGATGGCGATTTGAGAGAGGCGGGAGGTGCCGGTAAAGAAGAAGAGGCAGCAGCTGTAGTTGCCCTTAATTTAGGATTCTTTGCTAAGGGCGTCAGTTCTTCTAATTTCTTCATGGCTGCTTCAAGTGAAAGCTTTTCGGTCTTCTGATAATGAGCAATTAATCTATCCCCAATTTTGGTGTTCCTTATTATAGTATCAATTACCATTTTTGCATTTTGATCGGCCTTTTGTCTGTAATTTCTTACCCAGTATAGATCGCCAAAGAATTCTAGAGGCTTTATCTGATAGATTATATCAACTACTTCACCAGTAACTATTTCTACTGTAATAAGCAAATCTGTGGAGAGTTCTTCTTGACTAACGGGATCAGTACCTTTTTCGTTCCATTTGTAAGTTACATAAATTCTGTCTGCATATCCATCTACAATAAAACCAGAATTTTTTAAATCGGTCATAATGCTGGAAATATCAGAGCTTTCATTAAGATCAACTGGTATTCTGAACACGCCAAGTCTTGATCCATGGAGAGGATAGACACCCCGTTTTGCAACTTCAGAAAGCATGACCCATACCCTATCCTTTAGCAGTGTAGACATTGTAAATCTTTAAATAAATAAGGCCTAAAAGGCTTTCGTTTATTCATCGTCAGGACAAGTTATCTCTCTAATAGCATTATATTTTGCATCAATTTCTTCGGCAATCTTTGTTACATATTCTAACTGATAGTTCGCTCGTGGAAAGTACCATCTAATCGAGACGGTATGTCCAACTCCATCCATATCATAAATCATACCCTTTTCTGCCTCAACACCGTATTTTTCATCCATACTGCGTTCCCGTACATCCAAGCCTCTTTTTGTTTTATCTTCCAATATGATGCTGGCGTCATCATCACACTCATAAATGAAATAAAATTGCCCCCTTTTTAATAGAGGTTGTTCTTGATTCATTAAAATACTTGGGAAATTATCACTTATCTTTCTATCGGATTACCAATCATATTACCCCATTCAGTCCACGATCCATCGTAATTGCGGACAGAAGGGTATCCTAAGAGATATTTCAAGACGAACCAACTATGAGAAGATCTTTCACCTATTCGGCAGTAGCAAATCACATGTTTGTCTGGAGTTATACCTTTTTCTTCATATAGTCCTTTGAGCTCATCTGCATTTTTGAATGTACCATCCTCTCTTACCGCCTGTGCCCAGGGTATGTTTTGGGCCCCTGGAATATGTCCTCCTCTCTGTGCATGTTCCATAGGATATTCTGGGGGGGCTGTAATTTCGCCAGAAAATTCTTTTGCTGATCTCACATCCACAAGTACCGTTTCGGCTCTCTCGATTGCCCTTTTCACATCAGGCAAATAGGCCCGGATACCTTCATCAGGTGGCTGTGCAATATATTTTGAAGATTTTGGAATAGGCTCTTCCTTTGTATACTCTCTATTTTCCATCTCCCATTTTCGTCTACCTCCATTCATGATCTTGATTTTTTTATGACCATAATATTGAAAAACCCATAAAGCAAATGCAGCGAACCAATTATTAAAATCCCCATACAGTATGAGTTCGGTCTCTGGTGTAGCACCTATTCCTGACATAAGTGTCTCGAATTGTTGCTTGTTTATTATGTCGCGTCTGGTTGCATCATTAATATCCTTCTTCCAGCGGACCATATAAGCACCTGGTATATGACCCTGCTTATACGCATTTTCTACATCATAATCAACCTCGAGAATTTTAATGCCTGAGTTCTTTAAATTATCTGCCAACCAATCAGTTTCACATAAAACTTCAGGGTGTGCGTATTTAAAACTTGACATATGTGTACATGCTTTCTCTCCTACTTAAAATATTTATCGAAGAATTAAAGTGCGTTTGCAAAAGAGGATATAAGTAAATATTGCTCTAACATCCTAAATTAATTTTATTGTATTGTTTATTTGATGATCAAGACTTCATACCCTAATTGAAAGCATTATTTTAGAATTGACATATCATCATCTTATAATCCTCGTATTAACAAGGTGTTTAATGTCTCGCTCTATACCAAAATAAAAATTATACTGCAGCCATAATAAGAAACCTCTAGCAAGATAATATTTCTAATCGTACTGATGCAACATACTACAAATATAAAGAATACACAAATTGCATATTATTACCAGAAAGTCTATTTTATATTTTCAATTATGAAGTTATCTTTTGATTCAGCCAATGAATAGATATAGAGTGATAGAGCCGTATAATAAAAAAGATTATAATGGACCGGGTGGGATTCGAACCCACGACCACCTACGTTTCCTTTGCCTGACCTAGTCATAGCATGCAAGGCAGGTATTCTACCGGACTAAACTACCGGCCCTTACACTATGCCCAATAGTTGATAATTTAAGTGCTTTGCGTTTTCGTATCAAAAGATGAACATTTACCGCGACTCATAAAAAAGATGATCTGATAGAGCAAGAGATATTATTTTTTAATAAAAATATACTAACATGAATCTGTTTAAATTTTAGTACCTGAAGCCTTTTTCGATACAAAATATTGTTCCGCAAGAAATAAGTTAAAGTAACGCTAATCGACCAACGTGTCTTTTTTTGGTGGAAGTCCAACCAATAAAGTTGATAAACGTCGATACGAACGTTTAACTCTTAGTATAAAGCAGACGGTCTTAGAAAGAGCGCATTACCGTTGCCAGAAATGTTCGAGAAAATTCAAGGGCGACATTCAACCTCATTTTGAACATATTAATGGATCATTAAAAGATAACCGACCCATAAATTTACGTGCTCTTTGCCAACAATGCTTCAAATTAGTAGAAAAGAAAGAAAATCGGAAAGGGATGCTTGGAAATATGCGAAACACTATTGAAGGAATATTTGGAAGATAAAAGAATAGTGCATATACAGCTTACAATCACTATCTACTTCTAACCGTATTGCTATAGACATATTTGGAAATGATACGGTTTTAACTCGCTAGATTTATTGTCTTGTGTCTTTTATACACGTCTTATAGAAATAATATATTATTATTAGCAACTATAATCAGCATTGATATTTCAAATCGTTCTGGTTTTTTCTTTAAACAGCAAACATGAAGAGAAATAATAATTATTCATTTGAATCGCTTATAGGGTCAACGATATCATACAATCCAGTGAACATCATAATTTAAAATAAAGAAATTCTATCTCTTCTCTTCTTAGAGAATATACTTTATTATTTTTTTTCTTTGGATTATCTTTCTCTATATATATCTATATGTAGCTATCTTCTAGCTCAAAATGGATTTACCCGATCCAGTTACTGTAAGTCTCATCAACTGATCCTTATGTAATTCGTTCTTCAGGAGATTATCTTCTTTTGTTAGAACAGCATCTAAAGAAATGCAACGTTCATTTAAAGAAAGCAAAGTAGCAGAATTTGATATTAATCTGAAATACAATTTATTTAATACGTGCTTCAAAGGTCATGGTAGATTATAGATTAATAGAGATTGCTTTGATACATATGAGTCCATTTTGATTTGCTAAATAGTTTATAAAAATAAGAGCGACAACACATGATCCGAGTGTAGGTACATTAGCGTTGTTACCTTAACTCTTCTTTGAACAGAAATCCTATATATCGTTACATCTACTCTTATAAAAAATGATAGTATTGCAGCTAATCTGTGATAGTTGTAAGAAAATTATTCTGGAAAAAGAAGGAAAATCATATCTTGATCAAGAAAGATTCCCTATATCGAATCAAGAAGCCATGATGATAGATAAAGAGCATCGGGGACATGAATGTCATATAGAAGCTGTAGAAAAAGAAGCTTAACTTCAATGCTCAATTCTTACTTTGACAATAATATTAAGATGATATGCTACTTTCCTTGTAATCCATAACCTTAAAAAATTTATATCATCACTCTTTTACTACTAGAGTACAAATATTCATGTATTAAAGTCATTATTTCGTGATGATATAGTTAGCCAATCATAATATAGATCAGTATATGACATACTTAGGCTTTTCTTAGAAATAGGTACTTTTCTAGAAATAGGTACATCTTTATAATCATCTTTTGCTCTAGATGCTAGATTCAATCGAAAATTGAGTAAGGATAGAATACTTTCTTCAAATCCAGATGAAATAAACCAGACTATATTATGGTTCAATAACATTGTCGGTGTAGGATATCGTTATCATGACGTATACATGAATGTTTTGCCGCTATTCAAGGACAAAAGATATGCATTCAAATTATGGAAGAAAACAATAGAATGGTGGCCTGATGATGAAATTAAGCTCAGGTTTGTTGAATACAATGACAAGTATTGGTTTATTCTTTATGGAGGTTCCAAATATAAAGGTGAAAAGATCGGCTTCGTAAAGGATTTTATGATATCCGAAAATTACAAGAGATTCAAGCGCGGTTATGAAAAACAGGTGATTTTGCGCTTTGCTGTTTATAAAGAAAACAAAAATAAAGAGATAGCAGACAATAAATTTAGCCTAGAATTATTGAAAAGATCAAAATCTGTTTATGATATTAAATTTCTGCAATATTTTGATTTGCCGTCAGATAGCGTGGAGGATCAATGTATTAAATCAACATGTGTTTCTAATGTTTAGAAAGTTTGATTGTATTGACGGCTGCTCGGATTGTTGTATATATCGAGAATACTATCCGTCACTAGAATATGGCAAGATTGGCGTCTTGATCTTTCCCGAGGAGAAATCTATAATTGAATATCAAATAAAAAATACAGATACACAAGTTAAGATAATTCCCAGGTTAGGAATTGGCATGAATCGTAAAGGAGATGGTCCAAAAATAATAATCGCTTATCAAATGATGGGTAAGAATATTGACGGTAACTTATGTCCTTTTCTAGAAATTGATCATTCACAAAGGTCACCCCATGGCGGATTTAGCTGCAGAATATATGAAAATCGTCCACTAGCATGCCGCGCTTATCCTGTCCTCCAAGAGAATAACAAAGTAGTTAAATTAGACAGCAAATGCCAGTTCTGTCACAAATTCTCTTCCCCATATGACAGCAATGGTCTACAACATGAAATCGAAGCATTAACGAAGATAAAGAGGCAGTTTTCTTCAGTTGATGAAAAGATAGAAGTTTGGAGATATGCAACTTCGGTCGGGGATGAGAAAATTAAACACAAGCTTTTACCAGAAGGCTGGATACTTCAACATATTTAGTATTGTTGAAACTTGGTTTGACATGTTATCTATGATGGCCATTTTTAACTCTACGCATTTTACATAGAGGATAAAAATTCATCGCGTATAGCCATTTAGATGATTGTTATTATAGACTGTTTTTTTCCTGAATTTTTAAAAGAAGGTGAGGGTTGATTTTTGATGAGTGGCTCTGATTAATAATGATAATTATACTAAAATTGGTCAGCGGATAAACAATCTTCGAGGTGTAGTGATAGAATATGATCTACATTCTATGCATTGTTCTATTCGCCATGCTTTCTCTTAATATGGCTTTTCACCTTAAAATGCCTTGTTAAAGCTTGTAAATAACACTGACATTATCATTGTCTTCTTACTCTAAAATTTACCCTCGAATATGCCTGACAGTCTTATCTGCAGTAACTCTGGAGTTACTGCAGTCACTCCAACTGATAGATATATCTAGCATTTCAATCAGTACAAATACAATAATTTTGTCTAGAAAACTTCAACAATACAAACAGGAATTTAGAAGATTGTTGCTGACGGTGCTTAAATATCACATTATCAATAAAGGTGATGTATTCAAAGATATGAAGAACAGTTGAGTTATAGTTCACAATATGATGACTTACCATACTATTGTTATTGATACTGAATGATCTATGTATAACAATCTACAGATGAAGATTAAAACAGAATACAACTATAGTTAGTGTCATGACATCAATAACGATATGTCATTACACACACCTCTTTGAATTATTCCCTTCTATAGACTATGCAATTAAAAGACGATTTGAATAAAATAATGTAATATATTCTAAAACAATATATGGGTGTTGATGCTATTATTACTAATTCTAATCTTAAAGTTATTCTAACTCGTTGACACCTGCTACGGCTAACTTTATAACTATCTATAAGTATTTTATACAATGTTCATAGGAGCTGTGTATTTTTCAAAATATCAACAAATTTTAACGCATAAATTATAGCCAAAGTAATTCCAAAACACATCATAGGTTTCCATGGCATAGCAGGTAATGTAGGAGCATTAAGTTTAATCTGATGATTATCAATGATGTTAGATATGTAATCCCTCACTTTTGCATTCCATATTTTATATTCTATACTATGCTTGGTCAATATCGATTCTATTTCGTATATGACTGGAGCTCTTACGGATCTGATATGTTGTATGTATTTACGGGAGATTTCTACCTCTGCTTGTATTGCGATCAAATCGTGCTGCAAATCCAACAAGCGTACATGCATTTCCCATGGCTTACTAAGTCTCTTTGTAAAACCACTACCTATCTGCATTGGCTTTTTGTTCTCAAATTTGACTCGTCGAAAACCCTCTGTAATAAGAGTTTTGATTATCTCCTCTTTCTTTATCTTTACCATTAAACTTAAATGGTCCAATTCAATTTCTTCATGACGTATAAAATCATGTAATCCTCTTACGACACTTATGCGTCTAGGATAGCTAGTCAAGAACTCAGACATATACTCTGGCAACCTTGTTCAGTAAATAACATTATTAAAACTGTGTGTCTAAATAAGTAATTCTGTTATATTAGAAATTCAATTTAACATTGCATACCCCTGATGTAGATGTCTTCTGCCGCATCTACCGCCATATCACGCCACGAAAGTTTTCTATCTGTAGCAATTACTTTGGTATTTCGTATAACTATCGCAGGTATGGATTCATTGCTTTCACCCATTGCTGAGACCCCAATTGTCGCAAGGCTGTCTGCGACTGCCTTAAGAGTTACTTTGAGAACATTTCCAAATAAATCTATTTTCCCTCTCTGGTCTTCTACAGGTTCAAAACCCGCACATGCTATTGCAATACCTGTAGTACCAATTCTAGTTGGCATTAATCGGCTATCTGCAATAATAACTATAACTCTAACTCCCAAATGCAGCAGGAATTTTTGGCGCAAATTCTCTGCGGTTTTAAAAGGTTGGCGAGGATACAAAATCACATATCCTGAAGGTATATTTGACTTGTCAATCCCTGCGTTTGGGGCTATAATTCCATCTTTGATTGCAAGCAAAAAGCCAGGTATGCCTTTGAATATGTAATCAGATTCACGGATAACAAGCTCGGTGAGCTTTGCATTCATATGATATTTAGATGCAAGTTCTGTTCCTCTTCCGCTTACCTTGACAGTATCTAGTCTTCTTATAGAGCCTTCACTCATAGAAACATATTTGCTTGAAATTACAAGAATATCATTATCTGTGAATCTAAAATTTGGTAAGTTGAGGCTCTTAAAAAGGTCGAATTCGCCTGTTTTTAATGATACTGACAAAGGTAGAATTTCCAATAAATTAAATGTACGCCACATACTCTTGTATTTTACCTCACATAAAGTATTAATCTCTGAATTGAGTCGATTCATAGTTATAGTGAATCAGTTTTGGGTATGACAATCACTGAAAAGATTCTTGCACGAGCGGCAGGAAAATCTCATGTCTCACCAGGCGATGTAATCTTTGCTAAAATAGATAAGGTCATGTTGCATGATGTTTCTGGACCTGGAGTCATTAAAGTTTTCAGTCAGTGGGAAAAAATGGGGAAAAAACTTGAGCGCATTTGGGATCCAGATAGAGTATGGATAACAGAAGATCATTTCGTGCCTGCTCCAGACAGAATTTCTGCAGAAAATCTTATCGAACTTTCTGAGTGGAGTAAGAAATTAGGAATAAAAAAGCA
>JBKPPX010000338.1:0-2242 GCA_046733815.1 Thermoproteota archaeon
GAATAGTTGTTGCTATTTTTCTATTATTCTTTTAATTCTAATGGAGTTACTGCGTGAATGGATGAAAATAAAATATTGCATGAATGGCAGTATAGTTCACGATAATGATAGAATTTATCTTTGATAGTTGATGTTAGAACAACGTATCTGGACTTATGACAGGCCGGACATCCAAACAGCTTCTTATTTAGCTTTCTTTTGTCATTGTTGTTGCCATAGTGTACGTGCATCCATGATTAATATCAAAATTATCTTTTTTAAGAGAAAGGCAAGATTATACCAAGCTATTTCACGAGTATGATTACTTTGTATATTATATTATAATAATGATAGTATTATATTTATTATCTAAATTTACAAATAACATTCATCTTAGGCCAATAATGATTTTCTACTTGTAAATGTTTGAGAAGAGCAATTGACTACATAAAACTTAAATTAGAATCCTTCACAATCCTAAATATATAGTAAAAGCATTTGCTGCTATCACTAAAAATAACTTAAAATGCTTGTTAAGGATTGTTTGTATAAAATATGGTCGTTGTTGGACTGGGGTCCTTAACTTATAAATATAAAATATATCTCATCTAATATTTTAGATGTCAGTCTAAGTTTGAACTGCAATAGGCTGATTAGCATTAAGAAGTAAGTTATAATGTAAAGACATAGGACTATAATTATATGTCTGATGTATCAGTCTACGATCTCATGTTGTAATTGTTAGAAAATGTATAGAAAAAATAGTTGGCAAGTAGTATGAGATAACAATCTGAACACATGAATACCTTGCCAGCCATTTAATTTTTCATGTCTTCTGTTTCTACTTTTTCTTTCTTTTTCTTGTTTCGATATCCTTTATAAGCTTCATTTCCATATGTAGAGGGAGATTCGGTATTATCTTCTGATGCTTCGGTATTGCTCATAAATATATTCTTATTAGAACTTCATTAGCATATAAAGCATTTTATTTCTTCTTCATATGAATCAGTAAAAGAGAGGATAATGTCAGCTTGTTTTTTATGATTGTTCAGATAATATTCATGAAACCGAATAATGAGAAAAAGAGATAATTCTTTCTGTCATCAGAGGATTTTTCCTAGTTGCTGATATCTATGTGCCTATTTTGTAATGGAGTTCATCTACATAATATGCTTTATCTACTAACGAATACAATTCATATTTTGATTCTATTTCTTCTTTTGTTCTTCTTTCTTCTTCTTCGACAATTTTACTGTTTTCTTCTATAGATGATTCTTTATTTAAAATATTCTCCATTATTTTTAGTAGTTCATTATACTATATATTGATTTTGCGGAATCCTTATCCCTAATCTTCCTATTCTTAAGATCGTGTTATACGTTTTGACATTTTCTTTTCTCACTATATAACGCTGAGACTTATCAGATACCGCATAAATGTTGGTATGAGGAAAAACAACAACGAGGAAAAAAGGCAAGGCACAACTTCATAAAGACAAAAAGTCTAGGCAGATTAGATGGCGTCTTGTAAATAAAGAATCCTCAAAGTGCGTCAGAATTTTATTAGATGGCAATAACGCTACCAATACCTATCTAATATAGACTGTTATAGAATGGTGTGTGCAAGCCCACTGCGTGCTGATAGGTAACCTGCATCCTATGTAAAGTTATTTCGTAGCAAATAAATAGTCTCTATTCTTTGAAGTAAATCTAAAATTAATGTTACCAATAATTGATAATGCTATCTCTCTATATCCTTCTTGATAAAGGAAGGGAGAGTGGTGTAAAAAGAATTGTGACATCAAGGACAGATATATCATCATTGATTTTTAAATTAAACTGAGAAGAAGACATAGAAAAGCAAGATTAAATTTAGTGGAGTCACAATTATAGTGAGTATTAGTATGCTGTGATAGAATTTGGAAAAATATCATAGCATTTACACTAGAGAGATATATAGTATAGAAAGGAAATTTGAAAAAATAAGAGTTCATTGCTGTAGACTAATGATGGTATTGGATAAAACACAGTGTACAACAGAGCTGCTTATCTACTGTACTGTTATTTTAACAATATGCTAATAAAAGATAATCCAATTTTGGATAATTTCTATGTTATTAGCACTATTATTAAAGACTAAATCCAATCATTTCATAAAAAGATGGGCTACTGTCATCGTTTATTTTTGTACTCTCACAACTATAGTATTATTAGTAGTAGTCAGGGAATATCTACCCCTTCTGTCATCATGGTTGCTTTTGTAT
>JBKPPX010000339.1:0-2007 GCA_046733815.1 Thermoproteota archaeon
GTCATGGACCATTTGTTGAGAAGACAGCTTTAGTATACGATAAATTACGAACATTCTTGACACAACAGGATACGACATACTGATTTACATAGCTTTTAATAAGAGAGCAACAGAAAGCTGCAATAGCATTTTAACAATGTAACGCAAAGAGTTGAAGATCTCATTCAAAATAATGTGAAACCGTATTAACTCTCTATCATATTAGATTTTAGTAAAAGTGAGGTATTATATTAGAAATAAATATGCATCCTTAAATATACACTACATATATTATGATTCAATATTATAGCACCTTTATTCTTGATTTTATGACTATTGATTTTGAACATGATTCTAATATTGTCTTTGAAATATTATCATACTATAAGAAAATCTGTGGATTCAATAAAGAAGATGACGTATTTGATTTAGATAAACCCATATCAAATGCCGGATGGTCATTTTCAAAATTATTTCTCGCTGGAGCATTCGTTGAAAGACTTTACCAGGCCAATACAGATGACATTAATCGTTCTAGAGGCAAAAGATTTGAAGAAAAGTTTGTGTCATGGTTAAGTACAAAATTGAATGATAGTGAATGCAAAGCACAAATAAAGATGGCAATAGAGATGAGATAAAATATCGAATTCTTTAGATTGGATTTTAACGTTTAGTTTGAACTTTGTGATGAATTAATCTTTCTGCTGACTCATTGAATACCTGAGTATCGTCATTCATACGTAAATTAGTCAATAATCACTTAATCAAATTGAGTTGACTTAAGCATTATTATAAATTACGTCTTATGTCAATGAGCTGCTTTACCTTTTAATCTATATTCTTTATTTCCTGATACCAATTGTGCGTTAAAGTGACTTTAGCTGTTTTTAAGTCATACTGAGAAGATCTATTATTCAGAATAAATGTATACGTATCACTTACTGAAGGTCTATGAGTATCATGAATCCTAATACCTTGATTATTATAATACATTATTATAATACACCTTAAATTCTGAATAGCCCTCATTATTTTTCCATTTTGTGTCATCTTTTCTCTTAATCATCAAAACTTCTATTTCCTTGTCTGAATTTTTTACCTCGATATCAAAAGATAATCTATAGTCCAACATCGATATGAGATTACAGCAAATTCATTATCTCATAACCATTTAGATGATCATAGAGTATGTTAAACTCGTTATGTTTCTCATAACTTGTGGAAGTTTCATTCTATGAGGTTGAGTAATTAAAACCGCCAAAAGAATCCTTTCGATTTCTGGTTATAGATATAGGGCGATTTAACCCAAGTTCTCAGCTAGGTTGTGTAGAGATACTATTAAAGATGTTAGGTGCTATGGATCCATTTATTATTGCGAATTTTAGTATATAAAAGAGAACGAAGAATAAAGAAGAAAAATAAAAATAGTTCATACTGTGATTTATAGGTAAGTAAAAGAAGACATGTCTTTCTCAAATGTAACTGCTAGATTTGCATTAAGTTTTCTCCTTTTGATTATTTCTTTGGTACTAGTTTTCTCCATTTTTGTGGATTTAAATTCAAATGCAGAATCTGATAATAATAATAAGAATAATAAGAATAATAAGAATAAATCGTCATTATCGCCCTTACCCTCCTCCCCTATATCCGATATAAAAGAACCTAAAAAATCTAAGGCTCTAATCGATGCAAACACATCCTCGTTCTTATCCTCTTCATCTGCTTCAACGTCAGATTCATCAAACAAAACTTCCAATGATAAACCACAAGTTGGAACATTAGTAGTTACAAAGCAAGTTATTAATGACGGAGGTGGCACTAAAAGTCCGTCAGACTTTATTATAACAATTAATGGCAACAACCCAACACCATCATCATTTAGAGGCAGCTCCTCTGGTACTACTGTTGAACTGTCTAAAGGCAAATACGAGGTTACCGAATCTGGATCTACTGCTAATTATAATTCGACCTTATCCAATGCTGTCTCTTATACACATCTCCGAGCCCACGAGACTTAATAGCACATCT
>JBKPPX010000340.1:0-4156 GCA_046733815.1 Thermoproteota archaeon
ATAGTACTGACAAGCAGGTAGTCGAAGCAGCAACAACAACTGAAGATGTTACAGACGCTAATAATACTGAGCAGCAACCAGATCAAACAGAAGCAGCAACAACAACAACAGAAGATGTTACAGATGATGAAGATAGTACTGACAAGCAGGTAGTCGAAGCAGCAACAACAACAGAAGATGTTACAGACGCTAATAATACTGAGCAGCAACCAGATCAAACAGAAGCACTAAAATCATCTGAATTAGGAACAGGGCAAGACGAATTAGAAGATGAAATTACACAAGCAGTAGAACAAGGTGCATTAGAACAAGCAGGAGGAGAGAATACTACACAAGCAATAGAACAAGGTGCATTAGAACAAGCAGGGGGTGAAGATATTACACAAGCAGTAGAACAAGATTCAATACAGAAAGCTGCTGGTGCTGATGCAGTCCAACAGATAGACCAAGTTGCAACCCAGATAGCAAACTCATCAACTCAAGCACAGTCAACAGGCGATAGTGAAGAAGCAGGTGCATCGACCATAGAACAAACTATTCAACAGATTGCTTTACAGACTGCACAGGCTGGAGGAAATGCCGATCAGACAATAACCCAAATAGCTAAACAAGTAGCTAGTAATCCAAATGGTAGTGTAGCGCAATCTATACAAAACCTAGCGAAACAATATGCAGAAGGTAACACGGATGAAGTTCGCCAAGCCACCGCACAGATAGGCACCCAAATAGCTAAGGGCCAAAATATCCAGCAAATTTTGGTTCAGGTATCCAATCAAGTAATAAACAACATAAATAATATCAATACAAATATCAATAACTATAATAATGTAAAAGTTCATTCTACCTCTCCTACACAGATCAAAGTTATCCAGGAAACAGTAAATACACTAAAGGCCGAAAAACCACTTGTTAAAGTTCCAAGAATCCAAATCGAGTTTGGTAATAACAAAGAGCGAAACTTAGTTTTGCGAGTTCTAAATACCCAAGACGCAAAATATAATATGCCGTTTAGCAAATTTGATGGAGCATTCGTCCTGAATGACGATGAATTTAAGGTGAAGCTTATAGGAATAGGAAAGATATTGTCTGCAGCAATATCAGAAATGAAAAATAATGGTGATATCGGTGCACGTGAGTTTCTCCAAAAAGATGTTCATAATGGCAAAGTCTTCTTTAACATAGATGATGTCAAAAAAGGGAGGTATCTGCTAGATGTATATATTAGACTAAGTGATGGATCCATTGGGACTTTCTCCAGGGGCTCAATAAATATCAGATAGAAGCTCCTCTCCATTTTTGCTCTAACAATAACTGGAAATAATCCTTCAGCATTTTAACTATATTTTTGAACTATCTCACAACAAATAGATATCATCAAGCGTGATAAATGAGTTGATGCAAGCTATAATATATACCGCTGATGAGTGCAATTAGAAAAATTGTGTTCTTTTAGTTATATTGATACAACATACTGAAGCAAAATTCCTTTGTCGTCATTGACATGTTTGCTTAAAATGTCCTATTTTCTATAATCGTGTCAGTTATATATCTTCAAAGGAAAGCAAAATTAGAAGAGATAGTAGGATCGGTTCACGTGATGATAATCGCAAAAGACCGAATCCATTTATCAAGAAGTTGTTCCATTGTAATTTATTTCATTCTATATTGTCAAACCATAGCCGCATTCATTGTTGCCTGCTTAAAGTCATATGTTGGTAGTTCAATCTAATGTAGATTACTCAAAGTTATTATAGCTATCCGATATTTCTCTTTGTGACTGTTCGGTCAGAGTACATACTGTGCTTAATATCTAAGTGAAATTAGATGATCTCGGCTATATAGAAGTATTAACTTGACTATTGACGTTTGCAGTTAATGCCTATGAGATATAGAATTCGTCTTCGGGATTAGAAAGGTAAAAATTTACCTAGCCGAGATGGATCATCATGCCTATTACGGACGCGACAAAAAAACAGATAGCTCAACAAAGGAGACTATTTTTTAAAATTTGCTTTAAATGCGGTGGAAAAAATCCGATATCTTCTACTAGATGTAGAAAATGCCATGGCAGTCAAATGAGGTTAAAGAACAGATCCTTGGGAGTAAAAAAATAAGTTCTGATTTATTAACCTATTTAATTTGCATCTTATAATTATAATTCAATGCTGACATGGGATAATGTCGTTTGGATAAGGTGCTCCAACCAAAACTTTAAAGTTATATGTTTGTGTAACACTAAAATTGCATTTAGACCTCGCTAGGAGAAGTATTCCTTCAGTTGTATTTTCAAAATATTATCTCGTAGTACTTTATTATTGCGTAAAATTAATTGGGAGTTCTAAAATTCAGTAATAGATCTAATATTGGATCTCATACTGTGAGATTCCATTCCTTTCAGTCCAAGTGAACTAATTAATTAATTATTGCATTGCCTGACCCCGATGAGACAATTGGAAAGCTTAAAATCTATGCACCTTTATCTGCATACTGATTAGGGACTCAGATTTATGACGCATCCAAAGGTTGTTTTGACAGCGGACCGAACTTTAATGTCTCCATACAGAGGTATCTCTTTAGCATCATTTTTTGGTTGTGCACCAGCTCTTGATACTAATAGAAGTCATAATTCAATTTGGTATCATATATTGGGCAACCAAGTTACTCCAAGACTTCTCTTTGACTTTATATGTAATCCAATTGAAAGTGTAAACGGACGTGCCAACTACGCGCCATATGGGCTGAGGAAAGTAGAGGCATCACTTTTAAGAGACGGTTATACAAAAGAGGACGTTGTAGTTGCTCATCCAGACTATATCGATCAATTCATAGGCCCAGAAACAGAAGTAGTAGGAACGTACGAGATGGATCCTCTTGGAATGGGTCCTGTTACTATGACATTCACATATGGACGGAAACAGATGTCGTACGACGAATATTACAATAGAGAATTGCACCACAGGATAAATGCTGCCAAGATTAGGAATGATAGCAAAGCTAAAGTGATTGCTGGTGCGTCGGGCACTTGGCAGTATAATTACGATCCGGCTAAGATCGAGGAATATGGTCTTTATGGAATCGTTGAAGGAGACCTCGGCGGCATAGGACCAGAGATCGATGGAGCGGGGAGAAGATTTTTTGATGCGCTGATCAATGGGGAAATGGAAAATGCTAACCCGTTCAAAAAGACAGAATTTAAAATAGATATTAAGGAGTTTAATCGAGGTGACAAGAATTATCATGGTAGATTCATTCATTATTGGGACGAACCTTCAATTGACGAGATTCCAGATATTGTAAACCCAAGCATGCATGGCATGATTGAAGTAATGCGAGGATGCGGGCGCGGATGTAAATTCTGTGATGTCACTTTAAGACCCTTAAGATATTATCCAGTAGAGAAAGTCCAAAAGGAAATCGAAATCAATATGAAATATGGCGGCTTGAAGAACGCTTGGATTCAAAGCGATGATATTTTTGTCTATGGATTAAATCCAAGAACTACAAAGAATATGCAACCAAATAGAGAAGCTATAGAAGAACTATTTACAGGTATTATGGCTACTGGAATTGAACATACTAATCCTACACATGGCACTCTTGCCGGAGCTATTGCTGATGAGAGGTTGATTCCAAATGTATCCAAGATAATTAGAGCAGGGGCAGATAATCACATTGGTATTCAATGTGGGTTTGAAACAGGAAGTACAAGATTGATAGGAAAATATGCGGACAGAAAATTAGCTCCATACAGGCCATCGGAATGGCATTGGGTTGTAAAGACGGCTGTGAAAACCTTAAATGAACACTATTGGGTGCCCGCATTCACTCTGATTATGGGTCTAAACAACGACGAGACTCCAGAGGATAGTTGGGAAACCATAAGGCTTATACATGAACTTGAAACGGAACAGCCTGATTCGAAATTTACTGTGACTCCTCTAACGTTTGTACCTATAGGATTGCTAGAAAAATCAGAGTTCTTTGATATTGGAAATACGATGGATCCACCCAAATTAGGCGTCATGTACAAAACTTGGCAGCATAACTTTAAACATGGCATTCAAAAGTTTATGCACAAGGTAGGCCGCGATAGAAAGGTCAAAAATCTTTTCTTTGCAGGGCTCGCCAGATCTCTAGGGGGAGTGCCATTATCAGC
>JBKPPX010000341.1:0-8619 GCA_046733815.1 Thermoproteota archaeon
CTAGCAGCTTGAATAGTTTGTTCTTGAGAGTCGTTAACAGATTGTGTATAACGTGGAATCTGACTTCTTGCTTCATCTGTTGTCTTTCTGATGTTGTCTTTGGTCTCATCTAGCGCTCGGTTGATTGCATGATGTTGTTGTTCTTCTTCTTGTTCTTGTTGTTGTTGCTGCTGATCTTGATATTGACCATATTGTCGTTGTGGTGATGATGGTGTTGTGTCATCGATTGAACTAGTTGTAGAAGATGTTGTTGTGTCATCTTTTCGTTCGGTGCCTTTTCTCGATGCCATGGTATCTACCTATTGCATAGCTGCAAAGCTAGATAAATGATGCATTCTAGTCATGAATGAACCTTTCCCTGGAACAGATATGAATTGTACATAAAAGCATAATTAGTTAAAGGAACAATCTTATAGTTTGTAACCAACCTGGACACGATTTTTCTGTGATTATTCGAGTTATTTTATATATTATTTGTTCTCCTTATGCCCGTGTAATCTAAATGGTTTGAAAGGATTTTCTGACGATTGGACACCAACCGCATATCCAAGAATATGTTCTATTAGATCTAATGCTTTTAGATAATCTAGCGAAATTCAGAGTTTTAAATAAGCCAGGATATTGTAAAAGATATTAAATCCATTAAAATATGGCTCTACCTATGGAGTCCATAAAGAAAAACCTTCTTTCAATAGAGAAAAATAACGTTAATAATGAATACGTATTAATATGTAATTTAATTACACGATCCATTTATTTTATCGCGTTATTTGTCGTAATTTATCATAACCTATACTCAAGTATTGAAAATAAGAAGAAAATGCATTTTTTCTTGGTTCTTTTCCTCCACTTGTTTATTCTTATATTATAATAAAAGTAATTCTGCATTTTTCACATTTGGATTAAAGGCTCGTTTATTGGTATTAGTATATCATGTAGATAGGATATTTTTGAGGATAGCTTTTACTATATAGCAAACTTTATAGTATTCATAACATATTCATAATTCACTCTAGTTTATCCGCATAGCAGCTTGTAACAAAATGCTATCGTTAATACTTGATTAATAATTAATTTTATATATTTTATGTTTGTCGATAATATATAGATGTGTATAAGGATATTAAAAATGCTATAGATTATCATGAATCAACAAAACATTCCGAAATTAGCTTAATGACTTCAAGGCACTACTTAGACTTAGATAATAGGCCTCTGCCATTCAAGACATATATTGATTTATCCTCATCTCCTCTTCCGTTAGATTTTCCTCAACCTGTACTAAATGCTATTACCTCTATTAGCAGAATCTATCCACAATCATCTGAAACTGCAACTACTGAATCTGTCACGAAAGTGTTAGATATCAAAAGCGTTGCAGAGATCTTATTCTTTTCAGGAGGGATAACAAGGGAAATCAAGTATCCTTTTAGCACTTATTATATGCGTGCTGCCTCAGCAACTGGCGCACTATATCCTATTGAATTCTATATTATTTGTCAAGACCTGGCAGATTTGAAAGCAGGAGTCTATCATTTTGGTCCAGCAGATTTTAGTCTTAATCAGATTCGTACGGGAGATTATAGACGCGAATTAGCAGTAGCTGGAGGAGATAATGCAGCTATAGTTACTGCGCCAATTACTATAGTATTTACTTCAGTTGCTTGGAGAAATGCATGGAAATATCAAGCTCGTTCGTATCGTCATTGGTTTTGGGACTCTGGTGTCATAGCAGCTAATCTGCTTGCAACGACCGTTTCTATGGCACTTCCTACACGTTTGATCACTGGCTTTGTAGACGATAAAGTCAGTCGCTTGCTATGCTTAGAAGATCAACGAGAAGCGGCCGTAGCAATGGCTGCTATTGGCGTAGGATTGTCTAAAATTACTCTACCTAAAGGCGACAAAGAAATTCCATATTTGCCTATTCCGAAGGTTCGCCCTTTATCAAAAAAAGGCGAAATAGAATATCCTGAAATTTGGAGGCTAAATGATGCTTCAAAGCTTTCTAGTAAAGAAGAAGTCAAGGAGTGGATTAATAATAATAATGATCCTTCAATGGTTACCTCCCATAAACACAGTTCTGCTGTAGCACAGACCTTGGATGGACAAACACCATTAAGACAACAATATAATTCGTCGAGTGTTGCTAGCTTGGGTGAAGTCATTTTAAGACGAGGTTCGTCGCGTAGGTTTGCTAGGAGTTCAGTCTCATTCTCAATTCTATGTACTATACTTCATAGTTCAACTATGGGAGTACCACTTGATATTTTTAAGAAAGATGGAGACAGTTTGATCGATATTTATCTTATAGCTAATAATATTGATGGCATTATTCCCGGAGCGTATTTCTTCGATCGCAAGGCACACTATTTACAAGAACTCAAAAGAAATGTATTGAGAAATATCTCTGGATATCTTTGTTTAGGACAATCGCTTTTTAGTGATGCAAGTGCTGTATTGTTTTTAATGACAGATTTACAATCTGTTCTAAAATCATTGGGCAATAGAGGTTATAGAGTCTGTCAATTCGAAGCAGGAGTAATAGCAGGAAAGATTTATCTTGCTGCTTATGCTCAAGGAATTGGTGCTTCTGGTTCTACATTCTTTGATGATGCAGTGACCGAGTTTTTTTCTCCACATGCAAAATGTAAGAGTACTATGATTGCAATAGGGATTGGAGTTCCTGCATATAAGGCCATACCAGGAAAAATCTTGTCACCTAGACTTACCAAACAGCAGCTTCTAATAGAAAGCCTATGAACAAAAAAATTTATTATTATAATATGTATTATTATTTTATATCTGTTCATAGCTCTGTCCACTTAACAATAACTCTCTAGCTCAAGACTCAATATTTTTATATTGCTATCTGTTTGAAAAAATAAATTTCTCCCTTCGATATGGTACCTGAATTCAATGTAGACGAAAGCACTAATAATAGCTTGAAATGATATATATGCAAATAAAGATATCGATCTTTTAATGAAGGAGAAGGGGAAGAGTATGTTACTCTTCTTACTCATATTTCAGTTTAAAGAAACTGATGCATATTTATAAAAGATTCTTCTGTGGGCTTTCGATATAAAATATCGAAAATACCGTTTTTATCTTAAGAGTTAGGGATTATACTTTATCCTAATGGTTGTAAATTCACTTGGGAATAGAGATTATTGTTCGTTCATCATATAATACAAAAGCACCATAGAAAGAACTATGGAGTATATCAAATATACAGAGATAACTACACATCTTCTAATGACTATTTTTCCTTGCCAGAACGAGAGAACGGTAAACGGGAAGATCCAATACATTGGTTCAATTTGCTTGTAGTTACGTATGATAATTTATTTTCAGAAAATATTTAATGAAGAAGACGGCATTCAAATATAGAGCAAAACTTGCGTATTACCTACCCAGCGAAAATACAATACTTACTTGTGTAGCGACTTCTTGCTCACCTGTTATTATAGGAGTATTGGATGCTGTGCTAGTTTCTGCCCCTGCAGACAAGGATTTATGAGATAAATAAGGCTCTGGAATAGGAGGAGGTGGTTCAAGTCCGTCAAGATTGATTGAGCTAACTCCCATTACTTTCAATCCAAGTATAGAAGCTGCAATATCAGCCTTGGATTTTGCGTTGTTGATCGCATCTTTTATCAGATTATTCTTTATGTCATCTAATTTTTTGTCAGATACGCTAAAATAGATACCATCAACTCTATTAGCTCCAGTCGATACTGCAAGGTCTATCCATGTCGATATCTTATTTATATTTGAGCTTTCTATTTGTATTGAATTAGTTGCTGTATATCCTGTGATGTTTGCTATGGTACCGGCTTCGGAATAGTTATAGTTAGGAGTGATAATAAATGACGAAGTAGTGGTCTCGTTTTGCTGAACCCCGGCTTTTTTTAATACAGAAAGAAGTTTATTCACTACTTCTGAATTTGACATGAGAGCTGAGCTTGCTGTCGCGTTAGCTGTTTCAACACCAAAAGAAACTGTGGCTCTATCAGGTTTAATTTTCATACTGGATGTCCCAGAAACTGATAATGTGCTATTGCTCTTTAGAGTTTGAGCATATCCTTCCGGACTATTGGCTACGTAGATGACCACGACTCCAAATACTAAAATGCATATGCAAGCAGCAGGAACTTTAATGTTCATTTTCTTTAGATTATGATTCTTAAATGAAGACATAAATATACATTTTATTCTTTAACTAATAGATAAAAAGATTGTGGACCAAAATTATTTCAAAAAGCTCTTAACTGGCTCATTCTATACGTCGTTGATAAAATAACAATTATAATTTAATTTTAAAAGGTCAGACTTGTTAACGCACGACTTAAGGCGAGAGAAAAACAGATAGATACCTATACACAATAAATCTTAAATACAGATAATGACAGGGCAGCGTACGTTCTTCTTTTGTATATCTATCTTTTTAAAGAGAATAAAAATATTTATAAATGCTAACAAGTGGATCTCATGATTATAAAAATATAACGAACACTACTAGTGACAATCAAATTCATGGTATGTATTCCATTATCTTCCTAAAGAGTAATGATTGTTCTTGTGCATCCTCTAATGCATTATGAGTATGTGGCATATAATTTAATCCTAGGATTCCTTTTATATCTTCTATTCTAGTTTTATGCCATCCATTACTAGTCTTTCCAATCCACACTGACTTTAAATCAATTCCAGCTATTCCAAATGGATTATATCCTAGGAACCTATGGAAATAATAGTTTACAAATGACCAATCAAATGTTATGGGCGAGGCAACAAATATAGCTTTTTTTCTGCCTGATACTTTACCAATCCATTCACAAAAGTTTATCATGGCCCCTTTAGGTGGAGAACCATTGACTCTAAGAGAGTCCATAGAAAATCTGTTGACTTCTAAAGCTTCTTTTACAAACTTTCCTGAAATAGGCTGTATCTCAATATAAAAACAGGAATCATTTTCACTTTCCTTTCCTATTACACATGCTCCTATACTTAACATACTATATTCAGCAGGAATAGGCCCTGAAGATTCAATGTCAACAGAAATGTACGTTACTGAGCGAGATATATGATAAGGAGATGACAGATTTTCATTCAAGATGATTCGCATTCATAGGATCATTATAAGCAATTATATCTATCTATTAAAAGAATCCAGTATTCTCTTTTCGTCCTCAGAGACAGTAATTTCTTATCTGTTTGCAATCTAATCATCATATTTTTTGTTCTGAGCAGATTGTAATTTTCAAGCGGTTTACGGTTTTGAATTCAAATATTCGTCTTGCTTATTTAACAAAAGAGGACATTTAGAGATATAAAATAATATTTTTCTAGCACTGCAATCATCACATAAGAAAAATATCATACTATTCTAAGGGCCTTATGATATTATTATAGAAATTGTGAAACGTAACTGAATAAAGCCATAAGAGTATCAATTCTTTTTACATTGGTAGCCATGGATATATATTCTCTTTATTAGTTTATTTCGTAACATTCTTGTCAGTTTGTGTAGTATATTATGATAGTTACCTTGTGTGGCAAAATTTTTGATATACTCATTATAGATTATTGTATCACAGCGGCAGTATTTGACTGCTGTTGTTTTAGTTAGCTTGTGATTATCTATCGCTATATTGATTGCACTCGTTCTATAAACAAAGGTCGACGAACATTATCCTGATCAAAGAAAGAGGTGCTCTTCTTTGTCATACAACACTATTCTAAGACAAGAAATGTAGAGCATATTGTGATTAATTGATATTCTCATACGGTCTTATTACTGTTCTAGCCGTTCTTTATCTTCATCATTCTTATAATCCAATTTCTCATCAATCTTTCTCTGTAATTCCTTATACCTATCATATTTCTTGTTCCACTTTGACAGTACTAACCATTGTCTTACGTCCATTCCCATTCATAGTAGAGATATTTGAAATGGTAGCATGTGTGCGATAGCAGCGAATCCCGATCCAAAGCCGGAGTTAAATCTTTAAGATATATCATTCTATCATGAAGGGAAAGACAGTACCAGATAGTGCAAACCCAATATCCAATCAAATGATATAGCAGGAATGATCAAACAAGCCTCTATATGCATCGAAGTTTTCCTAATAATCACACATATAGCTGTTTCTAACCAATAATCATTTTCTTTATTGGTTATTATAGAATGCATAACATAGACGTTCATACCAAAGGTCAATGATTTGCGCAGATTTGATGAGTCCGTAATAACAGTATTGCTTGCTATTAACAGATGTAGAATCCAGTCAAGTCTTTTTGCTATCATGATCTAACTTCATAGATCCAATGGACTCTGATAGAATTCTTGCTGCCAAAAATGCTGTAATATTGTTGATGTCATAGTCTGGAGAGAGCTCTACAATATCAATTCCAATAATACCTGTGCCTACTGCTAATTTTACAAGATAGATAAGGTCTATGCTTGACAAGCCACAAGGAGAAGGCAAAGAAACTCCAGGAGCAAAAGAAGGATCAAGACAATCTAGATCAATAGAGATGTACTTTTTGCCACTATTGTTTTTAGATCTGATCTTATCAGCAATCTTCAAAATTCCTAATTCTTCTATATCTATAGGGGTAATTACTTCTAATCCAACTTTATGAGCGTTTTCCAATTCTTCAGCCTCTGCAGCCCTTGTTCCTATTAACATGCTCTTGTGAAAATCTATCGATCTTGAAGAGTCGGTTATTACAGATCCATAGTAATCTCTAGTCGAAGAAACAAAGTCCGGATGAGCATCAAAATAAAGTAACTCTATTTTTCCACATAATTCTCCAATTGCTTCTAGTATTATCGTAGTAATAGAATGGTCACCACCTATAACAATAGGTATTTTGTTATTTGAAACTAAATAAGAGACTAACCGATAGAGATCCTCTCTATTAACGTTCCCGTAATCCAATATCTGCTTGTTATCTATACTACCGCGCATTGGAACAATAGGAATAATTTTACCATTTCTTTCAAACAATTCTGACTCACTTGAGGCAACACGGAGAATATCAGGTCCTTTGCTAGTGCCTTTTCGTTTTGCATGAGATTTCGATTCATCCGGTACACCAATTATTACTATATCAGCTTCTGAAATTTTATCATTATTTGACAGATAAAAACCGACCATATAGTATACAAATCAGTCAGCGATCTTAACATATAAGTTTGATTGGTACATTATTGAAAACACAATATAGTACATAATTATTTGGATCGGATTTCTCTAATAACTACATTCATGAATATAAGTAATATTTAAGCATAACAAATTAACTTAACAACCTTAAGTTATATAAGAAAGAGTGCAAATGTAATTAGTTTATCCTTAAGTGATTGAAATTATATAATATTTATTGAATTATGGATTTTGGTACTCATTTTAAATAGTTGATATATTTCTATTAGGTATGTTTCTCAATCTAGGAAGGTCTACTATGATCTACTCGTACTCGTATCAGTCATCATAAAACCGTGACTGACATTTGGCTTTTCTTCATTATATATCAAACAGCTTCTTGTGGAGGAATTTTGACGCTACCTCTGTTAGTTGAATTATCTGTATTGGTAGTTGAATTTGATGTCAGGGTTCGGCAGGGTTCATTATTAATGCAGGTTGTCGTAACACAGGGTTTTCCATCAATACATATTATTGAAGTAAAATTTGATGATTCTTTACTCGCATTTGTAAATTGCTGATGTCCTGTTGTAAATATGAAAATTATTGAAGAAGCAGTTATACACATTGCAATGATCGAATAAGAATGATTTTTAATCATAGTATCTGTATATAGACTCTAAGAATATTAATATACCTTTTTGTTTTGTCAATTATTACACATAATATTCTATGCTTAATCTCATTATTAGATATACAATAAGATAAAGAAAAAAAGTCTAAAGTTAATTTGCTATTTACCCTCGGATGAACTACATGCTAACCATCTATAAAAATAAAAAATTAAGATTTACTGTAAATTCCATATCCAGTGGTAGCAATATATATGTATATATTTACATAGCGAGTCAACAGCTCTGCCTCATTGTATCGGATGATATATCGAGATTATCACAGTACTATAGATAACGTGGCTTGTATGTGATACTCGCCTAATATATAATCTACTAGATAGAGCAAACTTGGGTTTTGGTTCATAACTTCCTCTTCTTTTTCCGTCATCCTAAATATATTTAATATACCATTTTAATATATGTCATATCTTGCTTTATCTTTCTAATACCTATAAGAATGACCATTACATCAATTCCTGTTTCTATGATAGCAATACAAACAATTGCAATGACAGTAGGTAGTTTTATTTGTTCTGCTTCGGCAGCTAATGTTACAGTCATTTCTAATAGTCAAATGATTTCTGATGATATAGACAATAAAACAATATCAAAACAATTTAGTGACATATATTCAGCTATTAAGAAGAAAAATAGAAATAGAAATAGAAATAAAAAAAGTGGTTTTGTAAATTGTTAGCTTAAATGGGACGATCAAGTAGAGGAGAAAAATTACTTAGATAAATGCATAATGAAATAATTAATACACCGTTTAAAGAGACCTTTAGGAG
>JBKPPX010000342.1:0-7278 GCA_046733815.1 Thermoproteota archaeon
GACAATCAATCAACACCTTCCAAAGCAACAAGTAAGAGGCAGCATAAAGAAGGTCAGACTCTACGCTTATGAAAACAATAATATTCTATTTCTTAATTCGTCCTATTTACATTAAAGCTAGAGCCAGTGATTAAACCCTAAAAAGTGAATCTGAATTCAGAACAAGCGGATTTTCTTAGAACATTCGGAACAAAGCTGTTTTATTTTCAGGCAAATTATATATTTATAATTGCAGCATTTTGGCCATATGGCAAAAATTGCAATAATTGATTGCCAGACTGCCGGCATATCAGGTGATATGTTGTTATCAAGTTTGATCGATGCAGGAGCAGATAAAAATAAGGTTATTAGAGCAATTATTGCCTGCCAAAATTTCTTAGAGGGAAGCAAAATTACAAATGCAACATTTATTAAAACAAAATCCCACGGTTTTAATGCCACGCAATTTTGTTTTCAGTTTAGAGATAACATCTCTAACCGTAACGGAATGAAAATGTTTCGTTGTCTTGCATTGTGTTGTGATTTTTTAAAATTAGAACAGAGAGCCAAGACTTTTGCTTTGGAGTCACTCAAAACAATGATATCAGCAGAGGCTCTTATCCATGGCGAAGATATTAATAGTGTCCATTTACACGAATCTTCAAGTATAGACACCTTTGCTGATCTTATCGGCTGTGCAATTGCACTGCAGGATCTCAAACTTTTCGAATGTAAGATATTGTCAACTAAAGTATCGGTTGGTGGTGGACTTTTAAAATTTTCTCATGGTACAATTTCTAATCCAACCAATGCAATACTGGAAATATTCAAGGGAAAATCATTTACTCTCGTAGGAGGTCAAGTAGATGAAGAGCTAACTACACCTACTGGAGCTGCTATGCTTGTTAATTTAACGTCTGAATGTATCAATTATTATCCATGCTTCAGTCCTGAAACATTGGGTTACGGTGCTGGATTAAAGGAATTCGCACATATTCCAAATACATTGAGATTGATAATAGGGACTTCTCATATAGTCACTGATACAATTAAAGATACCATTTTAATGGTCGAGACTAATATAGATGATATTTCTGGGGAAATAATTGGAAATATGATAGAACAACTAACTGAAGTTGGCGTTAAAGATGTCACAGTTCTACAGGGTATTTCTAAGAAAAATAGACCCACTCAACTCATTAGAGTTATATCCGATCGGACACAAGTTAACACTGTCTTGGAGATACTGTTTAGAGAATCTGGTACACTAGGCGTGAGAATTCAAGAGATTCAACGTATTATTCTTGCACGAAGTAGTGTTACTGTTCCCGTCAAAATTCACGATAATTTCTTTAAAATTCATGTTAAGATTACAAAAGACTCCTATGGTAGGACCATTACTATGAAACCTGAATTTCAGGATCTTGTAGATATTGCTTCAAGGATAGGAATATCAGTTAAAGAAGTATCAGATCTAACAAATGCTGAATTATTTCATAAAATTGGAAGGATTTAAGCGTGTCAAACAAATCAACGGAAAGTCATATTAAATTGGTAAACTGGTTTTTAACGAATGCTGACAAAGTGATTGTTGCTTTATCGGGCGGAGTAGACAGCGCTGTCGTCGCTTTAGCAGCCAAAGAAGCGCTAGGAGATAATGCTATGGCTATTACTGCAAATTATAAGACACTATCTAAAGAAGAGATCTCTGCTGCCAAAAGAATAGCAGGAGAGATCCTTATAAACCATGAAATAATTGAATATAATGAATTAGAAAACTCAGAATTCGTTAAGAATAATGAACTGCGTTGCTATCATTGCAGAGCCGAATTAGCTGAGCACTTAATACTAGTAGCCAAGAAACATGGAATAAAGACAATTGTCGATGGAACCAATACGGATGATCTTGTGGAGTATAGACCAGGTATCAAAGCCCTTAGAGAAAATGGCATAAGGAGCCCTTTAGTAGAGTTAGGTATAGACAAATATGAAATAAGATCAATGGCTAGGCACTCTGGACTTTCGATATATGATAAACCGTCTAATGCATGTTTGGCTTCTAGGATACCCAAAGGCATCGAAGTTACCTTTGAAAAACTAAGGAAAATTGAAAAATCTGAAATTTTGGTAAAGAAGATATTCAATGTAAGACAAGTCCGGGTAAGAGATCATGGAGAAATTGCTAGAATCGAGGTTGAAAGAAATGAACTTACTAAACTATTTGATATCGATAAATTAGCCCTACTAGACATTAGGCTAAAGGCGCTAGGATTCAGATTCGTATCAATCGATGTAGGCGGCTATCGCAGCGGAAACCTCGTTATTGCAGAATGAAGATAGAATAAGAATAGTTATGGAGTGATAAGGTTTACCTAAAAGCATTTATTTCGATAATGCCGCATCGACTCCTGTTTCATCTGAAGTTATTCAGGAAATGATTCCTTATCTTACAAAATATTATGGCAATCCATCCTCTATTCATACGCTTGGCAGAGAAGCATCTCATGCTATAATGAATGCAAGAAAAAGAGTAGCGTCGTTAATTGGTGCTAACCATCGTGAAATAATATTTACTTCTGGAGGAACTGAATCTAATAATACTGCAATAAAAGGAGCTGCTCTCTATGCCAGGAAACAAGATCCAGAGAAAAATCATATCATCACTAGTACCATAGAACACGAGGCTATTCTAGAACCATGCAGAGATCTGGAAAAAAAGGGCTTTGATGTGACATATCTTCCAGTAAGAAATGACGCATCATTAGAACCTTCTGTACTAGAGAACGCTATCTCTCAAAAGAAGACCGCTTTAGTGAGTATAATGTTTGCGAATAATGAAGTTGGAACGATTCAGCGAATTAACGATCTAGTTAAAATAACTCACGACAAGGGAGGAAAAACGATTTTTCATACTGACGCTGTTCAAGCTATTGGCAAGGTGCCGATTGACGTCAAGAGCCTAGGAATAGATCTTCTTTCATTATCCTCTCATAAAATTAATGGTCCTAAAGGAATAGGTGCATTATATATTCGTCAAGGTTTAAGAATAGACCCAATAATTCATGGCGGCGGACAAGAATTTCTAACAAGATCAGGCACTGAAAATGTACATGGAATAGTAGGATTTGGAAAAGCATGTGAGATAGCTTACCAAAGAAGGATTGAATACCAAACTAAGCTTACCACTCTGCGAAATTATCTTATAGAAAAGGTAATCGATCAGATACCCTATTCTCGACTGAATGGTGTACGCGAAAACAGAAATCCCAATAATGCACATTTTACATTTTTTGGAGTAAAGGGTGAAGATTTGATAATAAAATTGGATGAAAATGGAATTGCTGCATCCACAGGCTCTGCATGTTCAGTAAAAAGACAAAAACCATCTCATGTACTCAAAGCAATGGGATTTACTTATGAAGAAATAACAGGTTCATTACGCTTTACCTTGGGAATTCAAAATACAATAGAAGAGATCGATCAAACTGTTTCTATTTTAGCAGAGATAGTAAAAGAATTAAGATTATTTTCTCCTTTCAAGTCCCGACATCATTGATAAAGACCGAAAGCATTATTATTAGCATTATCTAATTTTCCATATGTCTGCTACGTCAGTAACATATATTCCAAACAAAGGTGATAGGGCACCAGATTTCGAGTTGCCTGACATTAATATGAAAATGTACAGATTAAGAGACTTTCAAAAAAAGAAAGTAGTCTTAGTATTTTTCCCCGCTGCGGAGTCTCCAGTATGTACAGCTGAAATGTGTGCCTTTAGGGATTCATCGAATGAATTAAATAGTTATGGTGCTCAAGTAATAGGAATTTCCGTTGATGGTCCATTTGCGAACAAAATTTTTACTCAGAATCGTCATTTGAACTTTCCCTTATTAAGTGACTACAAAAGAGAAACTATACAGAGGTATGGAATTGTAATGAAAGATCTTGCCACGTTAAAGGATTATAATGCAGCAAAACGCTCCGTATTCATAATTGATGAAAATGGAATAGTCCAATACAGATGGATTTCAGATAATCCGTTGATTGAACCGAATTATAACGAAATTAAGGATGAACTAAAGAAGAAATAAACGCCAAAATCTATCGGAGATAATTTTTTAACAGGTTCACGATATAAAATATTCATATTCCAATTGGCGTTGATTAATATCGTCACCTAATTTGTTCGCCTGAGTGAATTATAGATAAAACTATTATACCAAGTAAGACATTGTAATTGCCTCTATTCTATTATTGCTATAATGTCATTCCTGGCCACGGCCGCACCTTGCTTTACTTTTATTTCCTTCAAATTGCCATCCTTATGCGCTTTTACTGCAACCTGCATTTTCATAGATTCCAAGATCACGACAGCATCACCTTTCTTCAACGGTGTTCCAGTCTCTGCCAATATACTAACTACTCTGCCGGGTATCTGGCTTGTAAGGCTATTTATACCGCCACCTAATTCAGCCATTGATAATGATTTTCCCAGAACTTGAGTGAGTTTCAAATGTTTTTTTACTGTCAATGGTTGGCCATCAATCAAGATTTTCGTTTCCATGCTATTTGATTGAATTATCTTGGCATGATGAAAAGTATGATCTAAGATAAATTCATACTCGTTATTTTCAGATTTTAGTAAATTGATATTATGTTGTTCTTTTCCGATTCTAATTATAATAGATCCATTGCTAAGAGTCTGGACAATCTCGCAGTCTAAGACTTCAGTTATATCTGCTACTTTTAATTCCATCAATATCTCTCTGTTATTGTTTTCCATCGTAAATCAGACCGTGCCGCACCCGTGGAAACAGGGCGGCTGCTTCTCTTTCCAAATTCCGATTGCAAAAGCGCTGCTGCAATAGCCGCATATGAAAACTTCTTTGACCTCTCTTTTGCGTCTTCGTTCATTTTATTTATTATACCGAATCTTTCTAGGTAGTCAGTTGAAAGATTACCTTTGATGAAGTTTTGTTCATCCATTATTGTTTTAAATAACGGAATGGTTGTGTTAATCCCTTCTATTCCAAAATCATATAGGCTATTTTTCATCCTAATTCGAGATTCTTCAAAATCATTTCCCCAGGAAAGCAGTTTAGCAACCAAAGAATCATAATATCCTGATACACTACAACCAGGATAAAGATAAGTATCTACCCTAATACCCGGGCCGTTGGGAATGTTGCAGTTAGGGACTGGGCCAATAGAAGGAGCAAAGTCAGAGAAAGGGTCTTCAGCATTAATTCTACATTCAATCGCGCAGCCATGCATTTTTAGTTCCTCTTGTTTGAAAGGTATCTCTTCACCTTGAGCAATTGCAATTTGTAATTTAACAAGATCTAATCCTGTTACAAGTTCGGTTACAGGATGCTCTACTTGTAGCCTAGAGTTGATTTCTATAAAGTAGAAGTTTCCTTGCTGATCCCGTAAAAACTCAGCTGTGCCTGCATTTAGGTAATCTACTGCAGCTGCAGCCCTAACAGCAATTTGTCCTATTCGCTCTCTGGTATTTTTATCAACAATTGGAGATGGAGACATTTCAACAAGTTTCTGATGTCTTCTCTGGATGGAACATTCGCGTTCGAAGATATGTCTGCCATTTTTATGAGAATCCATTATTAACTGAAACTCAATGTGTCTAATTCTCTCTAGGTATTTTTCAACATACAGTGCAGACTTTCCAAAAGCAGCTCTTGATTCTGCAGAGGCCATTTCAAACTCCTGTCTCAGTTGTTGTTCATTATCAGCAAGACGAATGCCTCTACCTCCCCCTCCAAAAGCAGATTTTAGAAGAACAGGATATCCAGCATCATGAGCTATATCCGCTGCGCGTTCAACATCTTCAATGATTCCATCACTGCCTGGAACGGTAGGAACTTTCGCCTTTGTCATAATAGCCTTACATTTCATTTTGTCTCCTGTAACTTCCATTGCCTTACTTTTTGGACCAATAAATATAATGCCATTCTTTTCACATATTTCTGCAAATTTTTCGTTTTCAGATAGAAAACCATATCCAGGATGGATTGCGTCTGTTCCGACTCTCTTGGCAAATTCAATTATCTTATTCATATTAAGATAACTCTCTGAAGCGGCTGCCGGACCAATATGATAAGCTTCATCGGCTCTTTTAACATGCGCGGATCTAGCGTCTTCATCTGAATAAATAGCGATTGATTTTATTCCTAACTCTCTACAAGCTCTTATAATTCTAAGAGCAATTTCACCTCTATTTGCAATTAAAATGCTAGAAATTTTGCTTTCCAATTTTTGTCCACCATATTATTATAGGTTTATGTTTCCATGTTTCTTCCATGGCCTTGATTCTTTTTTATTGATTAAAGTCTCAATCGCCCGAATCATCATTGGTCTTGTCTCCATTGGGTCAATTACCAAATCAATATTACCCATCTCAGCTGCTATATACGGATTGGCATACTTTTCTCGAAATTCTTTAGCGAGCTTCTTTTTAATGGTTCTTGCATCTGCTGACTGCTTCAAATCTCTTCTGTGTATGATGGTAATTGCTGCTTCTGGTCCGAGCACTGCTATTTCTGCTGTAGGCCAGGCATAATTTACATCAGCCCTCAAATTTTTGCTCCCCATAGCAATATACGCACCACCATAAGCTTTACCAATAATACAAGTGATTTTAGGAACAGTTGCTTCACAATATGCATAGAGTAACTTGCTTCCATGTCTAATAATACCATTATGTTCCTGATCAGTTCCAGGCAGATAACCTGGTGTATCAACAAGAGTCACGATGGGAATGTTAAAAGCATCACAAAATCTGATAAAACGTGCGGCTTTATTTGATGAATCTATATCAAGTGCTCCCGCAAGATACATAGGCTGGTTAGCAATAAGACCTACTGACCTTCCTCCCAGTCTTGCAAAACCTACTAATATGTTTTCAGCAAAAAGTTCATGAATTTCAAAAAATTCCCCATTGTCAACTATGGATTTTATTATTTGGGCCATGTCATACTGTTCGTAAGGATTCTCTGGCAAGATTTTTATAATATTAGGATCAATTCTATTGACATCATCTATGCTCTCTACTAAGGGAGGATCTTCTAAATTATTTTGAGGAATAAAAGATAACAATTTTTTTATTTTATCCATACACTCATACTCATTTTTTGCGACAAAATGTGCAACGCCAGATTTTGAAGCATGAGTTCTGGCGCCCCCTAGTTCTTCAAATGACACTTCTTGACTCAATACTTCCTTTACTACTTCAGGTCCGGTAACAAACATCTGGCTAACATTTTCGGTCATAATAACAAAATC
>JBKPPX010000343.1:0-10987 GCA_046733815.1 Thermoproteota archaeon
TATCAAGGCTGTGTGGTGAGGAGAAAATAGAAAACTCATACTTAAGGCTCGATATCATTTAAAACCCATTTCTGTTATAATATTCGATGGTTTAGGAGAAAAAGTATCAATTAAAAGTTGTACTTAAATATATACATAGAACGCCATCCTTGAAATTTTCCACTATAGTGTTAAAAAGAATATATATGTTTTAAAACAGCATTGTAGTTGTCGGACCGAATTTCAAGGAAAAAGGGTATTCAGTATTAATTTCCTGTTTATTCAAAGAAAGAGACAGAGACCAAGAACTTAAATAGGTTATCAAGGAATGAAAGAAAAAGCTTCATATCGTAGATGCCAATGTGATAAGAACAGAGGAATAGAAATCCACAATAGCTACTCCAGAAAAGATGACAACAAGACTTAACAAATACATCCATGTAGATTTGTCAAATTTTACTTTGGATTTTCTGAGATTAGATGACAGGATTATTAGAAAGTTTGATTCATAAGTGACTCAAAAATACCAAGATGATACAATAGTATGACTGTCATAACTAAAATTGCTCAGATTGAAACAAGAGGTGAAAATGATGTGATAGATATTACAGGACAAACATCAAAAGCACTCAAAGAGAGTAAACTCGAAGATGGAATAGTTACAGTGTTTATTTCAGGTTCGACTGCTGCAATTACTACCATAGAGTATGAACCAGGCCTCATACAAGACTTTCCAAGAATGCTGTCTGGAATTATTCCGAAGAATATTGAATACCAACATGATAATACCTGGCATGATGGAAATGGACATTCCCATGTTAAAGCATCTTTAATAGGACCAAGCATGACTATTCCATTCAAAGATGGCAATTTAATGCTAGGCACTTGGCAGCAAATAGTCTTGTTAGAAACAGATACAAGGCCTAGAGAGCGAAAGATCATATTACAAATAATTGGTGATAAACCTCTAAAAAGTGAATAATATGCATAGCTAAACGACCCCATGGACTAAAAACTCCATTCTTGGTCAAAGTAGGATCGATTAAAAATTGCAGTATCGTAGATGTCCTTTACTTAAACTACTTTTATTATACACAACAAACAAGTCTAAATAATAAGACTGCCTCTATCTAATTATATACCGATGCATAATGAGTTAACAGTCAAAACAATAGCACTTATCGAGTGTATATTATAAATTTTTTTAGCTTCTCAAATATTGCTTCACATCGATTATATATCCCGAAAACGTCATCTATCTGAGTTTTACCTTAATTAGTAAAAATGTGGAAAGCAATCTTAATCATACCGATCACGGGAGCGAACATAGCATTATCGAATTTTCATAACCTCATATAGATGTTTAATATGCGACAAACAGAGGTATTGAGCGACAACGGATGGATAGAAGACCCAATAGTAGTTGTGCATATTAAGAATATCGACATTGCTTCTTTCACTATTTTCGTTTCTCGGACAAACATTTACTCCAACCTGTTAAGTGAATTAAGTTATGAAATCACAATCTTTATTTTGTCAAGTATTATCAAGTGAATAATTTTTTGTAGTGGTTCTTACGAATTAAAATTGATCCGGATACAATACCAAACACTAAAGAAATAGCCATTATAGTTATAAATCCTATCTTGCATTATAGAGATATATATATTACTAATCTCTATCTGTCTTTCAAATGAATTACAAAAAACACTTTAATACAATATTATTAGTGGTAATAACAGTCATTGTCATCTCTATTACCGCTATACACGAAGTCGGCATTATAATGCCACAAAAGCCCATATTCGCTCAGACATCATCGTCTGACTCTTCAGACTCCTCTGTCAATATATCAAAAATTACAAGTAACTCTTATACTATATCTTCAGGATCTTCTAATATAGGAACATTTGACACTACATACACAATATTAGGTAATGTTACTTCAATAAAAAATGCAAGCGAATTAATAATATCTACAATTACAAAAGATTATGATAGCTCGCCGACAATAGGCTATGTGAAAGTAGCACCCCAAACAACTGCTGAAGAAGACATAAATGCTTCTTATCGACCGTATACTCTAGCAAATCCATTCGCAGACAAAAGTACTATAAATCAAAAAATTGCTACTGAAAGCCTGAAAGCAATCGATTCAGCTATAAAATCTAATTTTGGTAGTGTAGAAATAAAATGTGACTTTGGTATGGTGCTTTATGATTGGAAGTGCAGTAATCATGGCTCGCTAGGTTGAGATCTTCTTGATTAGATGAGATGATTTAAGCTTATTTTATGTTGATTAGATTTAAGGTAGATGCGATTGATATTCGAGATATTGGTATTATAAATGCCTCATAAAATTCTGTCTGTTCTCTTATTTTTCCCTGATAATTTTTCAACAAAAATATAAAGAGAAGACATTCAAATAAGACTTCCATAAAAAATGAATATTATTGTTATTTAAAGTTAGGTGATACTAAAAAATAATAATAGGATCTAATCATTGTAAGAAATCAGTGAGTGTTCTCTGCGTCTTCTTTTTGTTCTTTAAATCAGAGGTATTTGAATTGCTATTGCTAATTTCTTGTTGTTGTCCTTTAGCTTTCTGATCCCATGTAACTTCTTTCAGACCTATCATTTTCCTAAATATGTTTGCAGACATTGGTCCAAATCCAGCATAGTGATTGTTTGCTGCTACTATCGCAAACTTTAGACGCTTGTTTTCTTCTTCATCGCTTTTCTCTGCCCTTTTTATTCTATTGACCCATTTCCGCATTTCGGGGCTTCTATCCTTCTGTATTCTTCCAAAGTCTTTCTCTTGTAAGCTCCTGTCTCCTATGAATCTTAGATACAGAAAATCCGAAGTAACTATTGGTGGTGTTCTTATACCTACAATTTGACTCCATACCATACATATGTTGTTATTAGCAAAGAAATTATATGCTAAGTCTTGAAACCAAGATTGATGTCTAACCTCTACAGCGTATCTGAATCTGTTATCTAATTTATGGACAAGTTCTCTAAGTCGTTCTAATCCCTCCATTATTTTAATAGAAGGTGGTAACTGAATTAGTAGAGCTAAAGTTTTATCACAGAGAGGTTCGATTGCTTTGAAAAATAATTGCAATTCATTATCTACATTCTTCAAACGTTTATCATGCGTTATAACTTTTGGAAATTTGGCAGTGAATCTAAAATCCTCTTGAGTTTTTTTTAACCATTGTTTAACCATAAATATATTAGGTATATTGTAGAATGAAGAATCAATTTCTACGTAATCAAAAACTTTAGAGTAAAATTCTAACCATTTGGAGTTCTTAATATCAGAAGGATAGAACGGCCCTTTCCAAGCAGTATAGCCCCATCCAGAGCAACCTATATAGAATTTCAAGTAAACAAAGTTAGGATCCATTTGGCCGATGATAAATGTTTAGGTTGTTGTGCTAAAATAATGACAGAGCAGCAGAAATAATCTAATCATCTGATGAAATGCCTTCTATCTACATATAACAAAGAAAAAAATATTACTCAACTGCTCCTCCACCTACTAGTTCTTCTTTTTCATCATCGTCTTCTTGCTCTCTCATCCAATTCTTCTTGTTCACTATCTGGTAGTTCATAATTTCCTTCTCGTATCTCATTTGTCTTTGTTCGAACGTTATACTAATACAATGAGATACGCAAGGATCTATCTCATTTGAGTATCAATAGTTTCTTGGAAATCATATATGGTCTTACATCAATCAATTTATCATTTTTATAGACAATTGAACTAATCAGTCAATCCTACATTATTCCATAAAAGTATATGTTAAATTCTATGATAGAAGAATTGAATGGTAATTTCATTCATGAACAGAGGTAACTATTGCTCGTAATTTACAATGATTCATTTGAAGTGGCAGCCCAAGCAGTTTTGATACATTTTATCATATCATAATAAGATGATAGCGGGCAACGGAGCATCTAATTTACTCTCTGAAAATAGAGGAAAATATTAGCATCACAATTTTACAGGGATATCAAATTGGCTGTAGACTGCAGAGTCATAAACTATGGTGTCGCACTAGAAGCATAAATGCTACTGCAGGTCTAGGGATACGTAGTTTTCCTTCCAGATAGGATCGGCATTCTATAAGAGACTATCTATCCTATAAATTTAAGAATAGGAAAAGCTAGAGATTTGATTAAAATATATGAAAGTAATTAAATCTAAAATATTGTTTGATGGCGTTGATGAGAGACAGAATTATTTTATAGGATTTGAAGATGATGAAATAAAATATGTTGGAAGCAGCAAACCTCAAGAAGATAGTGAGATAATTGCAGAAGATGTAATTGTTACACCAGCATTCATTGATTCACATAGTCATATCGGAATGGTAAGATCAGGTGAACCAGATAGAGAAGAGGAAGCTAATGAACATATGAGCACAGTCTATCCATTGGTAAATGCATTACATAGTGTATACATGGATGACCCAGCATTCAAAGAATCAGTTGAAAGCGGTATTCTATATTCAACGGTTTTGCCAGGTAGCGGAAATATCATCGCTGGGAACGCTGTCCTCATACGTAATTTTGTTCAAGATATTGATAAAGCATATCTCACCGACGTTGGAATTAAAGCTGCATTAGGTTATAACCCTCGTAGTACAGTTGAGTGGAAGGGAGACAGACCATCAACACGTATGGGTGCTGTAGCAATGCTTCGAGAAAATTTTAACAAAGCAAGAAAAATGCAAAAGCTTATTCAAACAAAAAAGAAAGTAATAGATGAAGTAGAACCCCTAACCGAGTTGTTCATGGATATACTTTCAAACAAACTCAAGATGATGATTCATGTTCATAAAGAAGATGATATAATGGTATTGCTTCAGATAATAAAAGAGTTCGGCATAAAAGTGATTGCAAATCATTGTGTCGATGTACACAGAGAAGAAGTTTTTACAGCATTAAAGGCATCTTCAGTACCGATAATATATGGACCGATGGATTCATTTCCTTACAAGGTAGAATTGAAACATGAGAGTTGGAGAAATGCAGAAAAATTATTGAATTCTGGTGCAAAATTCTCTATCATGAGTGACCATCCTGTTATTCTTCAGAGAAATCTCTTTTATAGTTTAAGACATCTGCTACGATTTGGTCTATCCAAAGCTTGTGCAATTTCTAAAATTAGTAAAGAGGCTGCTGAAATTATTGGAGCAAAGAACATAGGACAAATTAGAGCCGGCTTTAAAGCATCACTAGTTGTTTGGAATGGAGATCCATTCTTGCTATCTAATTATCCTATATTGGTGATCGCAGAAGGAAGAACAGTGTATCAAGAATAGCCAGACCGAAATCGCTGCATCTTCACTGAAATATAGCCTTTCACTTTAACTGGGAGAACTTCGTTTATAGCTTTATGTTAGTCAGGGTATCTAAGTATTAAATTTACTAACGTGTTATTTGTAGTCGTGCATGAATGTCTATGCTCCTTTCAATCTTTTGTAGAAAAATCTTGTCACATCCTCACGTGAAGATGATGATGCTCATGTATTTGTAAATTATTCGTATGATTTTTCATCGCTGTCTTATTATTGCTCATCCCTATGATGAACTCTATAACGTATATAATCGTATATAGTAATGCCTAGAGAAAAAGAGAAAAATTTCTTTTGATTCTCTTAGTACTATATCTATTACTCTCTATTATTTTTCGCTTAAGGGTAGAGTAAAACAAAATAATGCACCCATTTCTCCATTAAAATTGTTCTCTGCCCATATTTTGCCACCATGAGCTTCTATAATGCTTTTTGATATGAACAAACCAAGACCGGTGCCTTGAAAAGATTTTGAAGCAAATTTTGAAAACAGCTGTGGTAATATTTGCGGATCTATTCCTTCACCAGTATCCTTTATGGTAACGAGAGCATAATTGTCTTTCTTTTCTGTTGATACTAATATAACTCCTTCTTTAGTGAATTTAACTGCGTTAGTTAGTAGATTTGCAATAACCTGGTATATTCTTGTTTTATCTGCATCTATGAATATAGACTCCCCTGATTCTGTAAACAATATTTTTAATTTAGTAGAATCAGAGATTTGCTTTTCGGCGTCTTTTATAACGTTTAATATATTTTTATTTATATCGAATTTTTCTTTGTGTAGTGTTAGTAATTGACTTTCTATTTTTGTAACATCTAAAATGTCTTCAGTAAGTTTCTGCAACCTTCTTGCATTCTTAATGATTACTTCCAGTAATTCAGATGTGCTCTATCTTTCATTTTATTAAAAAGAATTTGAGATAAACTTAGTATTGGTTGAATGGGGGTTCGTAATTCATGAGCTGCTATATTGATAAAATCTTTTTGCATATCATCATGTAATTTTAATCGTTCATTAGCTCCTGCTAGCTGTATATTTGATTCATTTAGTTCTCTTGTTCTTCTCTTTACCTCATTATCTAAAGTGTTGTTCCATTTAATAAGAAATATTATCAAAACTCCTATCGCGGCAATAGTGCCAGCAAGAAGTAAAAACATCTTTACTCTTTCTGTGAAAAGCTGATTATTAATCTCCGAATATATTTGTGAAGTGGTTTGTACTACTTGAATAAAGTATGTAGGATTACCATTAACAAATATAGGATATTGGGTGGTTAATCTTTTGCCTTGTCCATAATCATAGACAGCAGAGCCAGAATTACCCGCTAATAGATTGCGAGTTAGATTGTTTAAAATTGGGTTGTGATTAATGAATCGCTGTGTATAATCTCCAAAAAAGTTCTATCCGACTAATGGCTTGCTTATACCATTGGCTAACATAGTTCCTTCTTTATTATAGGCTACCAGGAAGTTTGAACCTATCTGTTCTACATTCCCATAATTCGCGAAAAAACTTTCGCTAGGTATTGATGCTCCCACGATCCCCAAAAATTCGTGAGTTTGTCTATTTATTATCGGAAATGATATAAAAATTCTGTATATTCCCTGCCTCTCAAAAACCATCAGAGAATACTGGCATTAAACTATTTCTTATTTCTTTTACCCAATCCCTAAAGGAATAATCAGCACCAACAAAAATGTCTGATCTCTTAGCGCCTAAGCTGGTGGTCACAATATCATTCCTATCTAAAACAAATAATCTATTTATAACAGGAGTAAATTGGTTATATTTTTCTTCCACCAATTTCCTGGTATTATCACTATATATGTCGTCTTGTAAATAAAAAGAGTTTGCCAAGCCATCTAGCATAGACATAACCAAATTGAGATCTGATCCTATATGTTCAGAAATACTCTTTGTAGATTCTATCTGACGTTGCTTTTGTTGCTCAAAGAGGCTGACCTTTATGTTGGTTTGAGTAATATTTTGGATATAAAATAATAAACCAAACGAAAACAGAATAATTGAAATTATAGAGATAACGCCTATTTCCTTAACCTTTCCAGAAAATAAGCTCATCATAGTTATTGATACTTGTAGTAATTATATCCAATTTGTTTTTCTCTAAATTTAAGATCTCCCTCATATTGGAGGAGGCTACTACCAGCCTAAAGCCTTTGCTGACTTTGCCGCAGCTTCATCCAGTGCTTGCTTTGATTCCTTAACCTCAGAGTAAGCCTCATCTATTGTTTGTTTTATATTATCAGATATCTGAGGATATTCTGGTATGTTAGGTCTGCTATGTCCTATAGGGATCATAGATATTAATTTATCATAGTATGGGATTGTTTGATTTAACCTTGCTGCATAAGGACCTTCTCCGATAGGTATCTGTGTTGGAAGTAGCCCGTATCTTTCATGCATAGGAGCAAGTATTTTAGGTTCTTCTATTATTGTAATTAATTCCCATGCTAAGTCCTTATTTTTGGAGATCTTAGGGACACTTAGTAGCCATCCACGCATCAAGGTCGCAGTGTTGTTCCCTGCATGGGGTACAGGAAACATTGGTAGAAAGCCAACTTTCTGTTCAAATTCCTCCACTTTATCAGGAGTAGTTACATTATAATCGTCCCTTACATGATTCTGCAATGCCTCTAGCATCACCGCAAACTTTCTATTGAAGAATTCCTTACCCCAGAAATGTTCCCTCTGTAGTTTTATGCCAGCATCAACTTGAGCTTTTATGAATCCTAAAGCTTTAACTTCTTCTGTACTATTATATGCTGGAAACCAGTAAACTCCTTTTGTTGGATGTCCGCTCTTTAGCTTGATTATTTCTCCCCCCAGCATCCAAAGATAAGGATAAAAGGACACATCTGGAGAATGCCCAGCAGCAATCAGATGAACCCCCTCTATCCACTGAGGCCTTAGTATAGCATTGAACTTCTTTGCAGTTGCAATGTATCCATCCCATGTCTTCAATGAATCAGGAGCTACACCTGCTTCATTTAGCAAGTCCTTCCAATACCATATTCCTCTTACATCAACTACTGTCCATATGCCATAAAATTTGTCATTATAAACTCCGCCGTCCCAGTTTGCTTGATACCAATCTTTCTGTCCTCCCCAAGTATTAGCACGCTCTGTAAGATCTGTCAGAAGTCCTTTCTCAGCAAATTCTCCAAGCCAGATTTGATCTACGGTTAATATATCAACAGGAGTTTGGTTGGCGATTGTCTTTAAAAACTGTCTATGTAAATTCAGATATGGGATAGGCTTGTAGTCTAGCCGTATGTCCAGCTCTGGGTGTCGTTATTAATTTGGAATTGATATAATGAATTTATATTCACTCAAGCTATAATTTTGTACTTTAAAATGCGGCGCTTGTATTATAAAGTTAATCACTTTCTTCGTTCGTTTGTAAAAATAACCAAGCCTTCAACGTCATTGGGATTTAAATACACTTCTCCTTTTAGCGATTCTTTGAGACCTACAATAGGTTCTCGGCATTCAGGACAAATTTGATAATAAATAAACACGTTGTTGTTTCTCCCATTCTTGCCAATAAAGGAATTGCTCATGTGAGGATGAAAACTCGTTCGGCAAGTAGGGCATATCATATTCTAGTCATTGGCATTATAGTTTATGGTTAATAATATCCTTTTATTTGACATAGAAATTTCGTTTTAACTTATATTGTACTTTAGGATAGATGGTCTTTGCATTGAGAATATTGTATTTTTGATAATTCTATTTCAAAGCATTGATAAATGCGTATCAAAATATGTCTAAGTATTACATGTTGCCATATTATTCGAAGACAATACAAAGCAATGTCATTTTCAAAAATCCATGGATTGAATTGTACCAAGATAAGATTGAAACTAGAAATGGAAACACCATGGATTATACCTGGTATAAAGCCTCAGATGTTGTAGTTATCGTTCCTTTTCTTGATAGCGACACTCTAATAATGATTAGACAATATAGATATCCGTTGCGTAAAGTACTGCTTGAATTTCCTGCAGGTCATATTGAAAATGACGAAGACATGAAAGATGCAGCAAAAAGAGAATTATTGGAGGAAACTGGCTATCTAGCAAAGGAAATTCAATATATCTATACCTATCATCCATCAGTTAGTAAGTCAAAGCAGCTCGTTCATATTTTTAAAGGTGAAGATTTAATGCAGAAAGAATCGAAACACGATAACACAGAAGATATTATAAGCGTTGATACTGTATCTATAATCGAATTAAAAGATATGATAAGGAAAAGAAAAATTGAAAGTGCCGGTACCTTACTTGCTTATCTTATCTGTTGCACTGGAATATATTGATAGCAGATGGTAAGGCAAAAGCAAGAATATAATTACTAGGAAATCATAGAAAGACAGCCAGTGATCGTGATCATATCATGGTCTGATATCTCATACTTATTATAACTATTATAAAGAACAGAGAATTGTTCTTCAGATAAAAACGTTGTTCAGAATAAGCCGTAAAAGAACGATATATCTTCACAAGGACAGTTATTAGTGGCAAGCATATGAAATCAAAGTAGTAGATGCTTTTAATTCCGGCAAGTACATGTTATTGAAATAGCCTTGCATTAGAAACCCTGATACATCCACAGTATGAAAAAGGAAATAACAGTCAACCATAAGACTATAATGATTAAAAGATATTACCATAGATACTACATATTAGTTTTCTAAAGTACAGTCGGTAATTGCTGAATTAAAAGCTATTGTAAGATTATGTAGAAAAATACATAATGATGAAAGACACTGATTAGCTGAATAGGTAAATATTAAAGTGGACCAAGCGTAATGCTATATTTTGAAAGATTATAAAATATTGTAATGACATACCTCGAAATTTATTATAGAATCCATCAACTCCAGATATGGAAGTAAATCTAGTATTATCAACAAAGGAATCTCAATTTCAACCTAAAGGATCGATAATAGAGTTGACGATGCAAGATTAAAAAATCCCCATCAATATCAGATAGATAAAATATTTTATATCTATCGGATGGAGAGAATTCCTAAATGGATAGCTAATAATTTCTTTGATTTACAAGACATGATATATTGTTTCTAGACATCCGGTTAAAGATATCTAGAAAGTATATACCCGTTATCAGATCTTACAATGTTACTATTAATAATAGATAGATAGCCAATTACGGACGCCATATCGAAGTATAGATAATTGGATTTGCAGAAGATATCATCGATTTTATGATGTACGTTGATTTGAGAAAAATAACATCTCTTCTATATATTGACTGCTTGATTATAAGTTGGTTAATGATATATAATAGGTGATCTGAAGAGAGAATTTAACAATAAAGTGATAACAATCAGGAATATAACTAAACAAGATATTCCCCAAATTGTCAATCTACAAAAGAAATCATTTTCAGATATGGCTGAATATGATATGATATGGCCACCGTCGTATCTCAAAAGTCATATCGATATATTTCCAGAAGGACAACTTTGCGCTGAGGTAGTGTATACCGATGGTCTTGATAAAATGAAAAGGAAGAAGATGATTGTTGGCTCAGCAAGTAGTCTAATCGTTACACTAAAACCTCCCTATGCTGAACATACGTGGTATGACAT